>JADEXW010000026.1 GCA_015206935.1 Pseudanabaenaceae cyanobacterium LEGE 13415
TGATCGGTTTATGACGAACGACAATCCGACCCGTGGACAAATTGAACGCACCATTGGACAACGGCTTCAAGCGCTTTATCGGGAGCGAACTGGGCAGCGTCCTGAGAAAGTCACCTGTCAATTTTTTGATGAAAAACTTGCGATCGTACTGGAACAAATTTCGACTCCGGCGGAACGGTTTCTTGTAGAGACTGGACGACAGGAAGTGGCAGAAAAGTTTCGCGCTGAACTCGAAGCAGGGATGAAAGCTGAGGTTATTTCGCTGATTGAAGAAATTGGCTCAACTTCAGTGGTTCAGTTACTCAATAGTACAAATTTAGAAACGGGATTTTCAGGGTTAATCGCTATCTTAAAAGAGCCACCGAGCGTCCGTGACCCAGAATCGATTCCAAAGATCAAACGACGCAATGGAACGGAGCGATCGCAAGACGAAATTTCCGAATAGGACATTCGATCGGCTGTCTATTTTGCTGTGCTAATTTTGACAAGAACCAGTAGCTTATAAGGAAAGTTTTTCCTCACGATTATGGCTCTCAATCCCGTTGTGTTAGTTCATGGTATTACTGATACTTTCGCGTTGTTTAAAACGATGACTGGACAGCTCGATCGCATGGGCTGGCAGACTCACGGATTGGATTTGATGCCTGCAAATGGTGACTCTCATCTAGAGCGATTAGCGCATCAGCTAGCAGATTTTGTCGATGAGACGTTGCCTGCGGGTCAACCGTTCGATTTAGTTGGGTTTAGTATGGGTGGATTGGTTAGCCGTTACTATGTTCAGCGGTTGGGTGGTATCGATCGAGTTCAACGATTTGTCAGTATTTCATCGCCGCATAATGGCACGATCGCGGCGTATCTTTCTCAGCGTCCAGGTTGTGTGCAGATGCGACCGAATAGCGAGTTTATTAACGATTTGAATCGAGATGTGAAAATGCTCGATCGCATTAATTTCACTTCGATTTGGACTCCGCTCGATGGCATTATTGTGCCTGCGAATAGCTCTGTCTTGCCTGTGGGTGAGTCGATTCAAATTCATGTGCCGCTTCATGCGTGGATGGTGACGGATAAGCGATCGATTAATCTCGTTGCTGAAGCGCTGAGACGACCTGTAGAAATTTCTGCATCAATCGACTAAACAACGGTCAAGATGGTAAAGAAAATTACCCAGACCCCGGATGAATTGGATTCGTTTCGCGATCGTCGTTTTTGCGATCGCGCTTCTTCTAGAACTCATACTGCGATTTCGCTTCGGTTTCGGTGATCCATTGCTTTACATTGGCGATCCTGAAATTGGCTACTTATTAGCTCCAAATCAATCGATCAAGCGCTTTGGGAATCGAATTGAAATTAACGAATATTCAATGCGATCGCCCAATTTCACACCGAAACCAGAGATTGGAACTCAGCGAATTTTAATGATCGGAGATTCAATCATCAACGGCGGATGGTGGACGGATCAGAAAGATACGGTTTCAGCCATGCTATCGAGCGATCGTTTAGAAGTTCTGAATGCGTCTGCAAATTCGTGGTCGCCTCGAAATGAACTGGCTTATCTCAAACGGTTTGGAACATTTCACGCGGATGTGATTGTGCTGGTGATCAACACCGATGATTTATTTGGGACACAGCCGACATCGCTTGGAGTGGGACGCGATCGTAATTATCCCGATCGCAAACCGATTAGCGCAATTTTTGAGGTGATTGAACGGTATCTTTTACCTGCGCCAGAACTACCAGCGGAATTGAAAAAAATTCAGGCTGAAGGCGGCGATCGGGTCGGAATCATCCTAGACGCGATTCGACAGATCCACAATATTGCGAATCAAAATCAAGCAAAATTCGTCTTAGCAATGACCCCTTTATTGCGAGAGTTAACCGCTGGATCTCGTAATTACGAAGTTACAGCACGTCAACGATTAACCGAGATGACGCAAACCAAAAACATTGAATATATTGATTTTCTACCTGTATTCAAGGCGGAATCGTCTGAGCCTTCAACGCTTTACCGCGATCATATCCATTTGAATGTTGTTGGGAATCGGATTCTTAGCCGTTGGATTCAGAGCGCGATTTAAAGTACGATCGACTGATTTTTTCCGCTTCGGTTGAAACGGCTAAAGCCCCCTAAATCCCCCAAATTTGGGGAACTTTGAACATAGAAAGCGCCTTGGAATTGGAGAATTTTTTCTAGCTCAAAGTCCCCCAGAATGGGGGATTTAGGGGACACGATCTCACAACAACGAAGCGCAAGAATCTTATGTACATACAGTCCAGAGAATTTAGAGGCACTCCCAGAAAAAGCTGTAACTCAATTTAATCGCATCTTTTCGCAATCTTCGGCAAACTTGGGGAATCCTACCTCCGAATTGTGAATGTACCCATTAGCAAGGTTTTAAAGGTTCCAATCATGGCTCTATTAGGAATAGACATTTCGACGTATCAAGGTGATGTTGATTGGGCAACCGTCGCCAACCAAGGTGTATTTTACGGATTTGCCAAAGCAACCGAAGGCGCAACCAGCCGCGATGACAAATTTGTGCGGAACTGGTCAGGAATGCGATCGGTGGGAATCGTCCGTGGCGCGTATCATTTCTTCCGTCCGGGTCGAGATCCAGCGACTCAAGCCAATAATTTTTTACAAACAGTGCAAACGATCGAGCCGTTCGATCTGCCGCCAGTGCTGGATTTAGAGATCGATGATGGCTTGAATGCGACAACGGTGATCGATCGAGCATTGCAATGGTTGGAGATTGTTGAAACCAAAACCGGACGCAAACCGATTCTCTATACCTTTCCGGTGTTTTGGGAAGATAAGCTGAGAAATCCGAAGCAGTTTGCAGAATATCCCCTTTGGGTGGCGAATTTTGGAACGCGATCGCCGTATATTCCTGCTACTTGGAGCCGTTGGACATTCCATCAATATTCGGAATCAGGTACGTTGCGCGGAATTGCTGGCAATATCGATTTAAACCAATTAAATGGCGATTTGGATGATTTACAAAAGCTGCTTAAAGGTCGTATTCCCTTAAGACAAGGCTGTGAAGGCGATGTGGTTCAAGAAATGCAAACGTTATTAGAATCTCAAGGCTTTGATATCGGAACGCCTGACGGGGATTTTGGTCCGAAAACTAAAGCGCAAGTGATTGCATTTCAGAGAGGGAGGAATTTGGCGGCAGATGGAATTGTCGGGACAGCAACTTGGGCGGCTCTACAAGCAACAAAGCCCACGTCTCCAAGTTTTCCACCCACGATCGAGTTAGTCAATGTGTGCAAGTCGTATCGAGGGGCGGCACATCAGGATGCGGCTCTGAAATGGTTGCAAAGTCAAATTTCTAAATCGGTGTTGGAGGATTTTGCGCGGCGTTGGAGACAACAATAATTTGGCACGATCGTGCGGAGGGACTCCGTCATTGCGATAGATGCTGAGATCCCCCTCAGTTCCCCTTAAAAACAAGACAGGATCATTAAGACAGTTAGTCCCCTTTTTAAAGGGCTACTATGTATACACAAGTCGTTTTCGCTTCGTTTGAATCGGCTAATGCCCCCTAAATCCCCCAAATTTGAGGGACTTTGAAGCTGGAAAGCGTTCTAGAGTTCGAGAAATTTTTCTTCCTCAAAGTCCCCCAGAATTGGGGGATTTAGGGGGCGAGATCCGACTACAACGAAGCGCAAAGGACTGTGTATATACAGTAGTTTTTAAGGGGGTTGGGGGATCAACACGCTGCAACTAGAACCAATCAATTTGATACGACAAGCTAGAAAAGTGATAGTTCTTCTATTACGTATTCTTTTCGTCGGTTTCTTGTCGCCAACAATGTTCCAGGAGATACACCTCAGATCGTTCCCAACATCGTTCTAATTTCTGAACGCGGTGAACATGCCAATACTTTTCGGGATTCCAAATAAAGGGACGCTCTGAATCGAACAAGCGTTGATTTAAGTAGTCCCACCAGGGGAAACGATCGCGGGAGTAGTTCATGCGGGGGTCAATTAATCTGTGCTTGGAGTTGAACAAGTCCGGGTGATCAACTATCTAAAGACTGATTTTTGATCTTTCGGAAGCTGTCCAACCAGTATGGCATCGAAAAATATTGTTCGATCGAAAGAAACCCTAAATTTGTCAGGGTTTTTTAGCTTTCTTAAGCAAGATTACGATCGCATGAATTTCCTATCATCAAGGAACTATGCCTCATCGACTTGACTCACCCGCCGCATGTTTAATACATCGCTCATTTTTTTAATTTGAGCAAAGGTACGTTCGAGCTGTGGATGGTCGCAAATATCAATGCCCAGGTCAATCACCGCCGTTTGATCCGGGAAGGTTTTGACTTGAGCATTTCGCACGTTGATATTGTTGTCGGTGAGGCGGGAGAGGATGTCTTTCAGCACTCCAACGCGATCAATAACTTCGATTTGGATGTCGATCGGATAAGTTTGAGCGCGTCCGGTCGTTGCTTGGGTTGGATTCCAGCTTAAGGGCACTAAGCGGTCTCCCGGAATCGCATCTACGTTGTGGCAACCTTGGCGATGGATCGCAATACCGCGATTGCTGCGGGTAATGACTCCAATAATCGGTTCACCCGGAAGCGGATGACAACAGCCCGCCATGTAATGCAGCAAGCCTTCGACTCCCGCGATCGGATATTTCGTCGTACTCGGTGCAGGAACGGCTCTAGGTGTAGAGGGCAAGAGTGCGATATCATTCGCCAAACTATCCGAAGGAGCGGGTGCTGGATGAGAAAGTAACTGTTGAGTTTTGACCGCATCTCGAATTCGGTTCAATGCCAAATTCAAAGTGATCTCACCGTAGCCAACTGCCGCGACGAAATCTTCAACGCTGTGATAGTTACATCGTTCAGCCGCCGCTAACATTGGAGCCGATTTCATCAGCGCTTCAAAGCCATTTTTGCCCAGTTCTTTTTCGAGCATATCCCGACCGCGTACAACGTTTTCGTCATGATGCGATCGCTTATAAGCTTGTCGAATTCGGTTTCTTGCGCCTGTTGTGACGACAAAATTCAACCAGTCCAAACTCGGATGAGCATTCTTTTGCGTGATGATTTCAACAATGTCGCCCATTCGTAGCTGAGTATCGAGCGGAACCATGCGACCGTTCACTTTTGCGCCTGCACAATGGTTTCCAACTTCGGTGTGAATCCGATACGCATAGTCAACGGGAGTCGATCGAGGACTGAGCGCAACGACTTCTCCTTTCGGCGTAAAGACATAAACATCGCCATCAAACAGATTGTCTTTAATGCTTTCGAGATATTCTTGAGCATCTTTGAGATCGTTTTGCCAATCGAGCAACTGACGCAACCAAGTGAATTTCTCATCGTCGCTCGATAGCTGAGAGTTAGAACCCCCGGACTCTTTATACTTCCAGTGTGCAGCAATCCCGTATTCTGCAATGTGGTGCATTTCGAGCGTCCGAATCTGAACTTCCAAAGGACGACCCGAATCCCCAATGACAACCGTGTGCAGCGATTGGTAACGGTTGGGTTTTGGGAGTCCGATGTAATCCTTGAAGCGTCCGGGAATTGGGCGGAACGTATCATGCACGATCGCTAACGCGCGATAACATTCATCATTGCTTTCAACAATGATTCGGACAGCCGCAACATCATAAATTTGTTCATAGCCTTTTTGCTGACGTTGCATCTTCTGATAAATGCCGTAGAGATGCTTCGGTCTACCACTTACTTCGACGCACCGGACTCCGACTTGATCCAGACGACGTTTGAATGTTTCAGCCACTTTGCTTAATCGAGCTTCTCGATCGGCGCGTTTGTCTGACACTAATCGCTCAATTTCTCGAAAAGCATCAGTTTCAAGGTATTTGAAAGCTAAATCTTCAAGTTCCCATTTGATATTTCCGATCCCTAAACGGTTTGCTAGCGGCGCAAAAATTTCACGAGTTTCGAGCGAAATCCGTTGCTGCTTCTCTGGTGCAAGATGTTCCAGCGTTCGCATGTTGTGAAGTCGATCGGCAAGTTTGACCACAATCACGCGAATGTCCTGCGCCATAGCAAGAAACATGCGGCGGAAATTTTCTGCTTGGCGCTCAGTTTTACTAGAGAAATTAAACTTCGAGAGCTTCGTTACCCCATCGACTAAACATCGAACTTCAGACCCAAAGCGCTCCTCAATTTCTTCCGGAGTGACATCAGTATCTTCGACGACATCGTGTAAAAAACCAGCAGCAATCATCGTACCGCTGCCGCCTAAGTCTCTTAATATTCCTGCAACTGCGACAGGGTGAGCAATGTATGGTTCGCCAGAGGCTCGTTTTTGCCCTTCATGAAGCTGATAGGCGAACTCAAACGCGCGGCAGATTAAATCTCGATCGAGTTGGGAATCGTCGGAGCGTTTAAGGAAACACTCACGGAGCCAATCCGGTAAGGCAAAGTCAATAGATGGAAGAGATGCCGCTACATTCATGCTAGTTTCTGTGGCTAGAGTGCAGGTTTCGGAACGGGATATATGTATAGCTCTATACAAATTATTGAAGTAATAGAAAATGAGTCTAGCATGAGGAGATTCCCGAACCGCTAGACAGAGAGTTTGAAATTCAGAATAGACAAACTACGGGACAAGAATTTCAGAGAATTTTCTGTGAAATCTTCGCCGCGAGCCATTCCAGGTGAAAATAAAAGGTTGGTCTTAAACTTATTAAGACAATCGTAACGCTCATTCTATCAGTGGCGATCGATTTCTTGACTGAAATCCGGGTAGATTGAAAACCTTTGCGATCGCCCTAGATTCGGGAAAAAACCCGAGTTCTTGACTTAGTACTTTATCCGATGTTCTGAATTTCGGATCGAAATTACACCGAGATTTTTGACTTTCTACGGAAAGATTATTCTACGTAATTCGCCCCAATTGAGCGATCCCCGCTGTTCCACCGAGTTTTTAACGTTCAAGTATGTTAACAAAGAGCCAAGTACTGACTTTTAAATCATTTCAACAGATGATTTCTGATCTGGAGGCTGGGGATCAAGTTGAACTTCATCAAAAGATACGATCGCTACAGATGTTTTTCCAAGACAAAATTCAATCGATCGAGTCCGACGATTATCAACTCCGCTCAGTGCTAGTTGAAATTAATAAACAGATGCGGTTGCTATCAGTGGATGGAATGTTTCTGCAAACCGCTCGACAGGCAAACACGATTGAAACTCGTCTAGGACAAATTCGCGATCGAATTAAACTTTTAACTCAATACTGTTCGATGATTCTGGAAGCAGATAGTCATTAAAGAATTTGCAGCGTTTGGGTCGGCTAAAGCCCCCTAAATCCCCCAAATTTGGGGGACTTTGAAGAGAGAAAGCGCTCTGGAATTCCAGAAATTCTTCTGACTCAAAGTCTCCCAGAATGGGGGATTTAGGGGGCGCAACCCACTCAAATCTCAGTGAAAAATCACCAAAATAGCATTCAATAGATAAGGTTGGGTTGGAGGAGACGCGATGCAATGTCCAAAAGAGAGAAAAATTACGCTCATCGATGGCACATTAAGCGAGGCGTTAGCGGTCAAACACTGTCCAGATTGCAAAGGCACTTGGATTCCAGCAGAAAACTATAAAGCTTGGCAAGCAGAGAGATCGCATCCGAAAACTGCCGCAGATCTCGTTCCTAAAACGATCGATGTCGAATTCGTCCAGTCTCCACTCGATACCAAAGCCGCTCTCTGTCCCGATTGTGGCAGTTATCTCGCTCGCGCCAAAGTCGGAATGAAATCGCCCTTCTATGTTGAACGCTGTTTTAGTTGTGGTGGAATTTGGTGCGATCGGGGGGAATGGGATGCGCTCGAAACAATGGGATTGCATACCGCGATCGAACAATTATTCTCAAGCGAATGGCAAATCTTATCGAGAGCGCGAGAACATTTGGCGCTGGAAAAACAGGCGACGATCGATCGATTAGGAGTCGAGCTAGCTAATCGGGTGTTTGAACTCGCAGAAGTTCTAGAGAAACATCCGAGCGGTGATTTTGGAGTCGCTTATTTGATGCGCCGATTCGAGAATTTTGCTCAAGAGGTAAAACCGCCAGAGTAAAGATGTAACATCCTTAAGCAATTAGCCAATTCACCTATCTGTCCTGTCGATCCTGCACAGAAACCGCTAATTTGGTATTGGTGATAAGCAACCTTATGAGCGGCAACATTCTATCGATCGTGGAAAAAGCATGGCTGAACCATTGATTGAACTAAAAGGAGTCAGTAAGACCTTCGGCGGGAATAAAGTTCTCGATCGAGCAGACTTGGCGATTTATCCCGGAGAAGCGCTGGCAGTCATTGGACCTTCAGGAACCGGGAAATCAACGGTACTCAGAATTATTGCTGGATTGCTAGCTCCCGATCAAGGTGAAGTGTACATCGGGGGCAAACGGCGGAAAGGCTTGATCGAAGATGCACCTGATCCGCTCTTGATCAGTATGGTGTTTCAACAAGCCGCATTATTTGATTCGCTCACCGTTGAAGAAAATGTTGGATTCTTGCTGTATCAACATTCCCGCTTATCGCGTCGTCAAATTCGCCAACTGGTTGAAGAACGTCTAGAAATGGTGGGTTTATCGGGAATTGGACAGCGCTATCCGTCAGAACTCTCAGGCGGGATGCGAAAACGAGTCAGTTTTGCTAGAGCCATTATGGTGAATCCTGAAAACCCTGACGATACGCCTGCGGTCTTGCTTTATGATGAGCCAACTGCGGGACTTGACCCGATCGCATCGACCGTGATTGAAGATTTAGTACGATCGCTGCAATGTCCACAGCGGGGATGTCAAAGTTATGTCATGGTCACTCACCAGGAGAGTACAATTCGACGAACTGCCGATCGCGTATTGTTCCTCTATCAAGGACGGGTGCAATGGGAAGGGAAGGTGCATGAGTTGGATACAACCGATGAGCCGTTGATTCGGCAGTTTCTCAGGGGTAGTGTAGAAGGGCCCATTCAGGTCGTGGGGTAAGGGTTATGCGATCGCGAACAGTGCGAGAAGGTTCAGTTGGATTAATGATTTTGGCGGGTGTCGGGCTGTTTGGAGCCTTGGTACTGTGGATCAAAGGTCTGAATCCCGCGAATCAAAGTTTTACGGTGTACGCTGATTTTGCGGCAATTAATGGAGTGCAAGCAGGTTCCCCTGTGCGCTATCGAGGGGTAACCGTGGGGCGGATTGACAAGATTGTGCCGGGTCCAAATGGTGTTGAAGTCAAGCTGGAAATTGCTAGAGCGGATTTAGTCATTCCAAGAGATTCAGAACTGAGTGTGAATCAGACTGGATTACTAGGCGAAACGGTTTTAGATATTACACCGCGTAAGGAAATTGCAGATTCGGCAGTGACAGGCAGACCACTGGATACTGACTGTAATCGAGAGTTGATCCTCTGTCAAAATTCCCGCATTAAAGGTGTACTCGGAATTAGCACCGATGAGTTGATCCGGGCGACGATTCGATTCGCTGATACTTACAGTAGTCCACAGTTCACAGGCAACATTAATTCACTGACTAAGAATAGTAGCGAAGCGGCAGCCGAAATTGCGCGATTGAGTCGGGAAGTGTCGAGCTTAGTACGATCGGCAAGAACTGAAGTAAGAACTTTTTCGGCAACAGCGCGATCGATTGGTAGCACCGCAGATCAGGCAACTTTAACGATCGCGCAAGTGAATGACTTGATCACTGCGAATCGATCGACGTTAGTGACAACCTTGGATAACTTAAGTGCAACTAGCAGCGATATTCGCACCACAGTCTCTCGAATTAGTCCGCTGCTCAGTCAAGTCGAAGGCAGTCAGTTAATTAGCAATCTCGAAACGCTTTCAGCTAATGCGGCGCAGACTTCAGCGAATTTACGTGATGTTTCAGTCACATTGAACAATCCAGCTACGGTGACAATGCTGCAACAAACCTTAGATTCTGCAAGAGCGACCTTTGAGAACACTCAGAAAATTACGTCTGACTTAGATGAGCTAACGGGTGATCCACAGCTTAGAGATAATCTGAAACGATTGATTAATGGATTGAGTGGCTTAGTTTCTTCGACTCAACAGCTACAGCAGCAAGCTCAAGTGTCTCAGATTTTAGCAGTCCCAAATCCATCGTTAGAACGACTCCAGCCTGGAACTACCCCAGCACAGGTGAATAGAACACAGCCATAAGTAAAGATTGAGAAGATGAAATTCGATTAAGCGAGATTAATCGTTGTCTCGATCGTTGTTATTGTCCTGATCATTGTCTCGATCGTTGTTCTGGCGATTTTCATTGTTTTGATCGTTGTCATTCTCTTGATTATTCGTTTCAGCCTGCGCTCCAGAAGAATTATTGTCATCATTCTCTGCTTCTTGAGTCGTTTGCGATTCCTGTTTTTCCGCTTCGGCTTGTTGTCCTCCGCAACTTGTTAAAACAGTTCCACCCCCTAAAAGTGCAGCACTCATCAAAAGAACTGCGATCGGTTTTAAGCTCAGTTTCATTTCGGATTGCCCCATTTTCTTAATCTTCCTTTAAGAATGTAGCGAACCTGAATTAACGTGAGCTTCGTGATTTTCTATCAATAGCATTGAGAGGAGTTAATCGATCTTTCTCACTGCGAAATGATGAAATGCCATTGTGCAACCGACCATGATCAATGATCCAGCCAGTACAGGGGCGAAGAGAAAAGACCAGGACGCGCCAGTCATTGAACCAACGAGCGCCACTGCACCACCAGGAGGGTGCAAAGTTCGGGTAAGTTGCATCAGTTTAATCGCTGTCGCAACCGATAGAGCAATCACCCAGGGAGCCGTTCCGAAACATTGCACAAAGGTAATGCAGACGATCGCACCAATACAGTTTCCTAGGATGACGTTGCGAGGTTGGGCGAGTGGACTCTCAGGAATCGCATAGAGAATAACGGCAGTTGCACCAAAGGGAGCAGCAATCAATGGATAGTGCGTTTGAACACTCAAGTAAGCGAGGATAGCAATGCTGAGAAAACTACCCAACCAGCTATAAAGTGTTTGACGGTAAGAGAATTGGGGCTGATTTGTCGATCGATAATTCCAAGATTGCCGCAGCAAGAATCCGTTTCTCATAAAATCCTAGAGCAAAAGATAGTGTCAAGATACGATGACAACGATTTGCATTCCGGGAGCGACTTCACAAACTTCAGTTCTTGTAAAATTGCCCGATTCGGAGTGAAACCTAAAGTTAGGATACCGTGACAAGGCTTCTAAAAACTTAAAAATAGTATTGTTTGTTACAGATTTTTCTTATGAAATCTATACGAGTTCATTTATGTAGCAATCCGGTTGGGTGATCAATTTCCCATCAACAATTCAATCAAAGCCTGAGTAATCGGGAACCCAGTCTGTTGCTCGAAGATCATAAACGACGGATTCGGATTCGCTTCAAGAAACATAAACTCACCCGTCGGAGTCAATCGCCAATCGATCGACATCCATTCCGCAGATAACGTATGTGCGATCGCAATCGCTCGACGACACATGATTTCTGGAAACACGATCGGAACTAATTTCGCTTCGTCGTCCTGGTGAAAATCGAGCGAAGCACTACAAATCTCAGCCGCATAAACCACATTGCCAATAATGTACGATCGCAAATTTGCTCCCGCTACATATTCCTGCAACGTCACAGGTGCAATTCGCAAGCTCAACCTTAATCGATCGGGATTTAAGTGTTCCGCTGCCATTAACTGTGTTCTCGCACCACCGTAAATGGGTTTGAAGGTTGTTTTCGCATATCGCTGAACGAATTCGCGAACTGCGATCGGATTATTTGTCACTAATGTATCGGCAACTCTCACCCCTAATTGATGTACCTTGCTCAGTTGTAAAGGTTTTTCGCGTTGAAGTTGATACGCTGCTGATGAATTTACCCAATGAATCGTAGGCATTTGAAGCAAAGAGCGAATCACTGCGATCGCATCTTGATACGCGACTTTTTGCACACTTTCATGCGGCAGTTTTGGAACCTTGACCCCGGTAAAGTTGCGCCAATACACACTTCTAATTTGATTTAGAGCAAGCGATCGACCCTCTGCAAGTTGCAGCACTCCTTCTTGAGTTAAGGGCGACCAGCTAATTTGGCTCTGCGTTGGAAACGTTGATACATCCCAGAAATCGCAGGGAATCCCCAAACGATCGAGTGTGCGGAAAATGTGAGCCGCATGGCGATCTGCTGCCTGTCCCAGAATGAGAACCGTCATAAATTGAAAAGGCGACTTTCAGACTGCATCAATGCTCATCATCATTAATTTTGTGATCATTTCTACGATTGCGCTGCTGTAAATCAGGGCAATTCTCGGCTGATTTTTGGTACGTTAAACATAGCGTTCTACGGAAGACATCATGACGGCGATAGTCACTCAACCCAATTGGCAAGCGATCGCGCGAGATTTTGAGGCAGTCGTGGGAAAATCTGGGGTTGTCAGAAAACGCGAAGAATTACTCGTGTACGAATGTGATGGGTTGACGAGTTATCGCGAACGTCCGGAGATCGTAGTGCTGCCGAAAACGACGGAAGAAGTGGCAGAAGTGGTGAAAATCTGCGATCGCGCTTCAGTTCCGTTCGTGGCTCGTGGTTCAGGAACCGGATTATCCGGAGGCGCATTACCGATTCAGAATTGCGTTTTGATCGTGACTTCGCTAATGCGGAAAATTCTCAAGGTAGATTTTGAGAATCAGCGTGTCATTGTCCAACCCGGTGTGATTAATAGCTGGGTCACACAAACGGTGAGCGGTGCAGGATTTTATTACGCGCCTGATCCGTCCAGTCAGATTATTTGTTCGATCGGGGGAAACGTTGCTGAAAATTCGGGCGGCGTTCATTGTCTCAAATATGGTGTAACAACGAATCATGTCTTGGGCGTGAAGATTGTTACCCCGGATGGTTCGATCGTGGATCTGGGCGGTGAGATTCCTGAGATGCCTGGATATGATTTGACCGGAATCTTTGTCGGTTCTGAAGGCACGCTTGGGATTGCTACCGAAGTCACCCTAAAAATTCTCAAAATACCTGAATCAATTCGGGTTCTCTTAGCCGATTTCACCAGTGTCGAAGCTGCGGGTGCTACGGTGTCTGACATTATTAGCGCAGGTATCATTCCCGGTGGCATGGAAATGATGGATAACATGAGCATCAATGCGGTTGAAGATGTAGTCGCAACCGGATGCTATCCCAGAGATGCGACTGCAATTTTGCTTGTCGAAGTGGATGGCTTAGAAGTTGAAGCTGAACTGAATACCCAGCGAGTGGCAGAAATTTGTAAACAGAATGGAGCGCGGGACATTACAGTCGCGACCGAAGTCGATGAACGTCTCACCCTCTGGAAAGGTCGGAAAGCTGCCTTTGCTGCAATGGGTCGGATGAGTCCTGACTACTATGTGCAAGATGGTGTGATTCCACGTACCAAACTTGAATATGTCCTCAGTGAGATCGAAGCACTCGGAGACAAACACGGCTACAAAGTCGCGAATGTCTTCCATGCGGGCGACGGAAATCTACACCCACTGATTCTGTACGATAATGCAGTTCCCGGTGCGCTAGAGCAAGTTGAAGAACTCGGCGGCGAAATTCTCAAACTCTGTGTCAAAGTCGGCGGCAGTATTTCTGGGGAACATGGCATCGGAGCCGATAAGCGCTGTTACATGCCTGAAATGTTCTCGCCTGCGGATTTGGACACGATGCAATGGGTGAGACAAGTCTTTGATCCGAAAGGCATTGCCAATCCGACGAAGTTATTCCCCACTCCTCGAACTTGTGGAGAAGCCGCAAAAGCGTATGGACAGAAGACGTTTGAAAATGTCGATCGCTTTTAAGTTCTAGAATAAGAAGTGGATGTATTGCGGATTGTGTCATGCAGGTCGCTTCTTCGATCGAGTCGGTTCCAGGACAATACTGGAACTGGCGGAACGAGTCAGTTTACTATGTGCGAATGGGTGAGCGAAAAAATCGCCCCCCGTTATTGTTAATTCACGGTTTTGGCGCTTCGACCGATCACTGGCGCAAAAATGTGATCGGTTTGAGTTCTGAATTTGAGGTTTGGGCGATCGATTTACTCGGATTTGGTCGATCGGCAAAACCCGATTGGAAATACAGCGGCGATCTTTGGCGCGATCAGATTCATGATTTTATTACTGAAGTGATCGGTGCGCCTGCGGTTGTTGCTGGGAATTCCTTGGGAGGCTATGTAGCGCTCTGTGTGGCTTCTCAGCGTCCCGAATCCGCAGCAGGTTTGATTTTGATTAATAGTGCGGGCCCCTTTACAGATATCCAAGGCACGACAAAACCCGATCCGATTCGTCAAGTGATGGGGCAATTCGTGATGACACTGTTCCACCAAGATTGGGCAAGCTGGCTCTTGTTCCAATATGTGCGACAGAAATCCGTGATTCGGAATACGCTGCAAAAGGTGTATCTCGATCAGAGTGCAATTAGCGATCGCTTAATCGAAGAGATTCAACGTCCAGCGTTTGATCCAGGAGCGGAAAAGGTTTTTGCTTCCGTCTTCCGCACTCCTCAAGGCGAAAAGGTCGATGTGCTGCTGGGTCAATTGACGCGACCGCTATTGATGCTCTGGGGTGAGGGTGATCCGTGGATTAATGCGCGAGAGCGGGGCGCAAAGTTCCGCAGCTATCACCCGCAACTGACGGAATATTATCTGAATGCTGGGCATTGTCCGCATGATGAGGTTCCGGATCAGGTGAATCAACTGATTCAGGGATGGGTGTTAGAACAGGCGATGAATTGATCGAATTTTATCGATCGTTTTGGGAATGAGTAGACCTCTGATCTCGATGCTTGCTGCTTAGAAGGGGAAGTTTCGAGATTGGAGGTTTAACTTTTGGGGTTTGAGATTGTCGATCGGGCTTCTGAGGTTGAAGTGTCGGGGTTTGAAGTTCGAGTTTCGCCTTTCAAGCTTGAGTGTTGCAATTTTGAGATCAAAAGCTCGTGTTCTAAAGCTGCATCTTCAGGATTAGAGGTTGAAGTTTTTAGCTTACCTTTTGCAATTCTGCCAAATACCATCGATCGATGTTTTCTTCTCCATGCCGCGCCACAATTCCTAATGCTTCCAAGCTCTCAAGACAGGTGAGAATGGCTTGCTTTTGGCGCGTGGCGTTTTTGAATTGAGCGGTGATTTGCTCGATCGACCATTCGCCGCCTTGGGTGCGGAGAAGATCGCGGACGGCTGCAAGTTGGTCTTTGAAGGCTTTGGGGAGTTTTTGTTGTTCAACGGGAGTGGTAACAAGTTCTGCGGTCATTGATGAGATGCCTTCGATATTGACTTGGAGATGAGTTTCGTTGGGGGCTTGATAGTCGGGGCGCAACCAGCGGATCAAGCCGTTACGTTCTTCTTCAGCGCGTTGGGCGTTGAGGGTGACGAGATTTTCGAGGATTTGATCGTCTGTGATATTGATCGACCAGCCATAGGCGGCGAAAACGGCAGCGTCGAGATCATCGTGGATTTGTTTGAGGGTGGAAACGAGGGCTTTTTGATTGAAAGCTCGATCGTTCTCAGTTAGTTCTTGTCCTGCGCGGATCTTTTCTAGCAGGTTATACATTGCGGTGATGGTGACGCTTGGATGAGCGGCTTGGACTCGTTTGCGATGAGTGTCGAGACGTTCTGCGAGGTCACGGATGGTTTGCTTTTGCGCGTCGGTGGCATCGGGGAAGGGGAAGGGATCGAAGCAAACTGTTTTGTTATAGCGAGGATCATTTCCAACTCCCAATCTTCCTCCTGCTGCTAATGCCCAAGCAACATGGATTCGACTTGAAAGAACACCTAAGCAATAAGCATCATCAAGGGCTATTGCAATAATTTGATTATCCGGAATAACTTGAGCATCTATGAAAACAAAGAAACGATGCTTACTTGTTTGAGGAGTTCCTATATAGCGATTGATGTTTTCTAAAGCAGGTCGAAATCTCACACGCGGTTCTCCAAAAATCCACCATTTTTGTCGATAAGCCTCACGATTATTTTGATCACGCTCTGGCTTAACACGCTCATAAACCCACTGATACGCCTTCGGATATGTTTCTAAAACGTCATTTGCGGTTAAACCAAGTAGATCAATAACCATTACGTTTCTCGAAGTTTGTGTTAGGTCACGACCATTTAAATAAGGGCGAGTGATCTCAGCCTCAACTTGTTTGGCTTCCTGCTGATTTAGACAGAACCCCATTCCGTGAAGTTTAACCCCAGGACAACAAACTTCTGAGTTACTCTTTAAAGCAATTGCACTCGATACATTTGCTCCGGTACGCAGATTACTAAAAATTTGTGCTGCGTTTTGCCAATTCACTTTAATTTGATCTGCGGAGTCTTCTGGTGTAATTCCTTCTCTTTCAGAAGTAACTGTTCCTAACGTTGAGATTCTAGTAAGTGATTTCAAGTTTTCTGGTTCTGCTGCTGTCATTGCAATTCTCACGGATGCGCCTTCATCAGCCCAAGGATGATCAGGGATAGCAAAGAATAATCGAATTGATTCTTTCTGATTAACGTGGAAATCGATGACTGAACGTTGCCAAACCTGACGAATAGTATTTGTTGTAATGAACCCAAATTTTCTAATTCTCTGAGATCGTATTAGTGCTGCTGCCTTATGCCACCAATACATGACATAATCAACTGTTTCGGGTACATCTTGATAGACCTGACGCAATGTCTTTGTATATCCATCGCCTAATCTGTCGCGCATCCTGCCATTACCAATAAAAGGCGGATTCGACACAATGTAATCTGCCTCTTGCCATTCTGCTGCTCTCGGATTCAGATACTTATAAATGACTACTTGATCTGTTGGATCTGGCACTTCTTCGCTCGTCACCGGACTTTTCATCATCCGTCCGCCCCACCGAGTCCGCACCTTCCCCGTCGCTGGATCAACATCCGGTTCCTTCCCGTCATAATCCAGCACCGCATCGCGACACTCAATATTCTTGTACTCGCGCAACACAGGCTCTACAGGCGGAATATCTCCAAACCGTCGAAAATGCCATTGCAAATACCCAATCCAAATCACCAAATCCGCGATCGCTGCCGCACGAGGATTAATCTCAATCCCCAAAAACTGGGACGGATTCACCTGAAAATCATCAATCCGCAACTGCTCCCCACCGACCACATCGGCAAGACGCTTCAACACCTCAGACTCAAGCCCCTTGAGCAAATCCAGCGTCACATACAAGAAATTTCCCGACCCACACGCTGGATCAAGAATCCGAATCTCTCGCAGTTCCTTGAGAAACGCCTCTAAAAGCTCGATCGCTTTCTTTTTCTGCTTCTCAGTCGGCTCCAACTCCCCATTATTCAAAGCCTGCTTTACTTCAAGCTGCACCAGATCCCACTGTTCGCGCAACGGCTCCAATACCACCGGACGAACTAATCTTTCGACATACGATCGCGGCGTATAGTGTGCCCCCAACTTGCTACGCTCCCGCGAATCCAGCGCACGCTCCAACAACGTTCCAAAAATCGCAGGCTCTACGTCTTTCCATTCCCGCTTCGCCGCTCGATGCAATACCTCAAGCTGACCCTTGGTTAACTCAAACGCTTTTGACTCAGCAAACAATCCGCCATTGAAACGCAACAACCTGCCATAAAACCCAAACGTTGTCCCATCATTCATGGCTTGCCAAAGACTCTCGACCTCTAATCGGAAGCTGTTCGGATTCGGCAACCATCGCGTTTCTAATGCCTGCGTAAACAACTGTTCCTTAAGCAGTCCCACATCTTCCGCAAACATGGTAAAGATGCAGCGCATCAGAAACGCCGCGACTTCATGCGCTTCATGCACTCCTTCCAGTCGCCGAGACAGTTCCGCCAAATCCGCCGCAACCTCTCGCGTTACTTTTGCGGCAATCTTTTCCGGGTTACGCTTCTGTGGGTCAGTAAAAATGTCCACGAACAGATCAAACGTCTCTTCGTCCCGCAGATCAGTGAGTGCAATTTCCTGCCGCGCACCATATCCACCATAATCGCCGTTAAATCCCAGCCAAAGTTCAAAGTGATCGCCAATATCGCAGGTCAACAAAAACGGAGGCTTGCTGGATAAATTGCGGGTATAAGCGATCGCTTGCAC
>JADEXW010000273.1 GCA_015206935.1 Pseudanabaenaceae cyanobacterium LEGE 13415
CCTGAAATGGTAATGCCCTCAGAATAGCTGCAATTGAAGCAATCAACGCACTTTTAGTCAAGTTTTTTATAGAAAAATTTTCATTTGGGGATCGATTTCGGGGATTGCTGAGAGAATCACAAAAAAAATCCGAAACGCGATCGCGTCTCAGTGCAAATTCGATTGCTAAGATCGATCAGGTTATTTTCTCTAAATTCAAGATGACACAAGCGCAAGAACACCCGGAAGCGAAGTACGGGGAACGCCTGATCGAAGAAGGTAAGCTGATTACATTTCCGAATCCAAGACCTGGAAGACGGTACACAATTTCAATTACACTGCCTGAGTTTACCTGCAAGTGTCCATTCTCTGGCTATCCTGATTTCGGCACGATTTACGTCGATTACGTACCAAATCAGCGCGTGGTGGAATTGAAAGCAATCAAGCTGTACATCAATAGCTACCGCGATCGCTATATTTCCCACGAAGAAGCGGCAAACCAGATTCTTGATGATCTAGTTGAAGCTTGTGATCCGCTAGAAATTACTGTGAAAGCAGATTACACGCCTCGCGGAAATGTTCATACGGTTGTCGAAGTTACCCACGCGAAAGCTTCCTAAGTTTCCGAATCAAGAACCATCCCGCAAGGTTTCCAACTGCATACGGCGGAAAGTCTGACCACAAGAACGTATTTCCGAGAATTAACCGTCCTGGAAGCGTTGCGCGGATGGCTTGGAGAAAGGGCAGCTTCCAGAGTTGAAGAAACTCGATCACACAAGAAAAAAGGAAAACCCCGATCGCTGTTTTCGCGATCGACCATTTTGGAAAGCAAAACTGAACTAGTGCAATAAAGAGAATCTGGTAAGCAATGCTGCCAAAGATATCGCTAAACCAATCTGGGAAAATGGACGAGAATCGAACAAAATAGCCGAGCGGAACGATGAATACGATCGTTAAAAGTAAAGCAATGCGATAGGGCATGAATTAAGTTTGGGCGAGTTGGTTAGTCGGAGTTGCTTCCGCTCCATTCTGGTCGATCGCATCCAAAATGCCCAGAAATTCTCGCTCGAATGTGACCTGAGCGCGATTTGTTCTTCCTCCAATATAAATCGCTCCATCCTGCTCTAAGCCCCAAATCTGCGAGTGAGACACATAGCTTAAGATCACACCCAACATCAGCAGACCGAAACCGAGATAAACGATCGGGATTCCTGGATCAGCTTTGATTTGCAGTCCGGTACTACCGATCAGATCTACGATCGACAATCGCACCCCTTTGACTTCAACTGCCATTCCTTTTCGGACTGTTGCAATCAGCTTGCCATCCATGTCATAGATCAAGAGCAAGCCCTGTAAGTCTTTAGCAACCAGAGAAACACCATCACTCATATCAGGCTTCAAAGGTAGCCAAGTGCCCCAAACTCGACCCCCCACAGCATCTAGTTTTGCCATCGGGGATTGAAGGACAGGACTATTGTTGAGACGGACTTGAATTGCAGCGATCGACCAATCCGCCTGATACATCGTCACGCCGTTATGTTTCATCGGTTCGTTGACGTGGATTGTTTTTCGATCGACTTCTTTCCCGTCTTTGTCCAACACTGACAGATCCGAATAGAACTGATCAATCTCACCTGTGGGTAAGTAATCAATCCAAAAGCGATTCACTTTTACCGACCAATCTTTTGGAACCTGTGGAGCCGCCCAAATACCAGCATCAACGACATTATCGATTTTGAATGTGCCGCCACTTGGAACCATTTCTTGAGCAATAAAGCCTGTTGTCGCTCCGACCATCCCACCAACCAGAACTAAGATCATTGCAGCATGAACAATGATTGGGCCAATTCGCCCAACAATTCCCTTATGCGCGTAGAGCTTTTCACCTTCTCGGAAAATCTTGTACTTACGCTGTTCGAGTAAGGTCGCAAGCTCATCTAAGTTACCTTTCGGAAACTCCGCACTGAGAGCAAACTTACGAAACTGGCGCGGCTGACTATAGAAATTCCAAGTGCGGGAAAACCAGCGTAGTGCGGGTAATTGGCGAGTAAACGTACAAGCGGTCAGACTTGCACCAAATAGAATCAATAATGCTAAGTACCACCAAGTTCGATAAACGTGATCAAGCCCTGCGATCAGTAGAACTTTCCAGGTTAGGAACCCAAATAATGCTGGATGTTCAGGATAATTCGCTTGATAAAACGCGATCGATTGTCCTTGCTCGATCACGGTTCCCGCAACGCTGAAAACTGCGATCGCGAGTAGAAGTACGATCGCTAATTTCAAATCCGCTAAAACGGGAAGAAGTTCTTTCTTAAAATACCGTTTTGGAACCGCTACCAATTCTGTAAAAGTCATAATCTAAAACGCAAACCGCGACATTAATGAAAACACACCAAATCCAACCAACAAAGCACCGCTTACAGGTGTAATCCAACCCGACCAACGCCGCAACTCTAATAGTTTCTTAATTGCTGCTGTGAACGTTCCTGCTAATACCAATGGAGCAACATAGCCAGCGGTATAACAAAGCAGAAGTGAACCGCCTAAGATCGGATCTCCAGTCGAGGCAATCCAAGCCAGAATCGTGGCTAAAACCGGAGTACTACAAGGCGAAGCGACTAATCCGAATGTCACCCCTAAAAGATACGATCGCACTCCCGCTGGCAGTTCATTTGAAATCCATTCCGTTCCCCCGATCGAGGGCATCGCAAACGGTAACGCTTCTAATAAATTCAATCCCATCAGAATCGCGACAACGCTAACGACGATCGGTAAACCTGTGCCCACTTGCCCATACACTTTTCCAAGCAAAGTCGCCCCAATTCCCAATCCCGCCAGAGTCGTCGCCAATCCCAGCGAAAACCAGGTTGATTGTGCTGCGGCTTGCCAGCGAGATTTCGCCTCATAGCCACCGATGTACCCGATCGTAATCGGCAACATCGACAAGGTACAGGGCGTTAAACTCGTGAGCAATCCTGCCGCAAAAATGACAGCAATGCTCACAGGCGTAATGTGTGCAAGTTGAGTCGAAACTAAGCGATCGGCAAACTGCGATAGTTCGTAAAGTTGGGTTTGAAGCGTCTCGAACATAAGACTAAGCCTTGAAATATTAAGCGATTTGAAGCGCTTTTCATATTCTAGAAGCTAGCGGGACGGTCTGGGCTTCATTCGACGAGTTCGCGCTTCCGCAAATGAGACCACTTTCGGATTTTCAGCGATCGACATGACTCGTGCTTCACTACTTTCCCGCGCCACTCGAATTAATAACGCCGCACAGACTAAGCTCGAAATCATTGAACTTCCGCCATAGCTGAATAACGGTAACGGTAGTCCGGTGGTCGGCAATGCTCCGGTTGCAACTCCGATATTTAAGAGCGATTGACCCACCATGATCACCATGACCCCGATCGCCACTAATCGATGAATCGGATTTTTTGCCTGACGCGACACCATCAACGCCAACGTTGCATAAACGACCAACATTGCCATAAACAGCACACAGCCAATTAAGCCAAATTCTTCAGCAAACACAGCAAAGATAAAATCGGTGTACTGAATTGGCAGATAGAACAGTTTTTGTTGCGATAAACCGAATCCAACTCCGGTCAAGCCACCAGAACCGATCGCTAATAAACTCTGAATCAACTGATAGCCGTCTTGTAGTGGATCAGACCACGGATTCAGAAACGACATAATCCGCCGCCGCTGATATTCTCGAATGCTAATACTCAAAATTGCTAGGAATAAACCGCCGATCGCTGTTCCCGCTAAATATATGTAAGGTAACCCTGCCGCCAGTGCCACCAACCATAATGTCATGCCACAAAGCGCAGTCGTGCTTAAATTGGGCTGAAGTAGAATTCCAATCAGCATCGCACAAAATAGCCCGATCCAAGTCAATCGAACGCGCCAAGGAAGTCGCTCCCACTGTCCAAAGATTCGGGCACTTTGCAACACCAGAAAAGGCTTAATCAATTCCGAAGGTTGAATCAGAAAAGGTCCTGCCTCAAACCAGCGCTGTCCCCCATTCACTTCACGTCCGATAATCGTCGTCAGAAAAATACCGCCCAGTAGAGCAATAAACGCCACACCTGCAATACCTTGGATATAGCGTAACGGGGCATGAATCAGCACATTAAACAGAATCATGCCCAGCACGATCGCGATCAGTTGTCGCTTGAAGTAGAACAACCCATCCCCGCCCGCATCTCCGACCGGAAACGAGGCACTATACATTACCGCCAATCCGACAAACAACCAAACAAAGGTGAGCCAGCGCAACAATCGAGGCGTAGTCGCCCAATCCATTGCAGTTGTGTCAAAAAACGGAATGAAGTGCCGCCAGTTCATCGATTTGCTAACTCCGATCGCAATTTTTCCAAGTCATCGAGCAAAAACACTGTCAATTGTCCCGAATACGCTTTGCCATTCTCGGTTTGAGCGACTTCGAGCCAGTAAGCAAACCGCTCTCCTCGGCGCAATTCTCCTTGCTGTGCGGCGATTTGAGCATTTTGTTTTTCCACTGCTTCTTGAATTCGCGCTTCACTGGGATAGGATTTGACGATTTCGGACTGCTCAAAATCTCGTGCAATCTCCAATCCATAGATCGATCGCACCGATTCGCGGAGTCGATTGAGTGTCACCCCATTTCTCATATCAAACAGAGACAGTGTTTCACTGCGAATGATACGCCCTCTCGGTGCAAGCCGAGTCAATTTTCCTGGCGGCATCACTGAAGCATGAAATGTAAGCTGTTGAGCGGCAGTATTCACCCGTCGCACTAAAAATTTCTCATTCGGACTGGGGCGAACGGCTGAATTTGACTGCATCCAGACCGCAGCTTCATCCAAAGTTTGTCCGGGGATTGCTTGGGCAGGAGTCGCCATCAGCATCAATCCACCCATCATCAAGCCAATCTTTTTCATGGTTCTACTCTAAAGAAGACAGGCTTATCATTCACGGCTCAATTGCGACTTTGATCACTTTGCGCTGTTTCATATCCTGAAAGACTTGCTCTAGGTTTTGCAACGGTTGTCGATCGCTAATCAGTAACTCAAACGGAATGGTTCCACTCGCCAAAAGACTCAGTGCCGATCGCACAAACTCCGGTGTATTGTGAAACACTCCTTTAAGCGTCAGTTCATTGTAGTGGAGTTGTTCGGTGTTGACGGAAATTCTTGTCTCACGCGGACAACCTCCGAATAAATTGACAGTTGCACCCGGACGAGCGCATTCGATCGCGGTTTCCCAAACGCTCGGATCTCCGGTCGCTTCGATCACAATGTCTGCGCCCCATCCATCAGTGAGATCCTTAACGAGTTCTGGAATATTGGGAATTTGCCGATAATTAAATGTCTTCGCGGCTCCGAATTGTTGAGCGATCGTTAATCGATTGTCATTTCCCCCAAACACATAGAATTCAGTTTTAGGAGCCATCACAGCGACGAACATTAGACCGATCGCACCATCACCGAGTAGGACAATGCGATCGCCTGGTTTGTAGTTCGATCTCGAAATTCCATGTAGGACACAGGCTAAAGGCTCGGTCATTGACGCGATCGCATCCGAAACAGGATCGGGAATCGGTAATAGATTCTGTTGAACGATCGCGCTTGGAATTCTCAAATACTGGGCGAATGTTCCATTGTTGAAGCTTAGATTCGTACAGAGTGAAAACTCTTTGCGTTGGCAGAAGAAGCAGGATAAACAAGGAGCGGAATTATTGGCAACGACTCGATCGCCGATTTTCCAGTGAGTGATAGATTTGTCGATCGCCACAATTCGCCCTGCTGCCTCGTGTCCAAACAGAGTCGGAGGCTTTAACATTTTCGCGTGTCCGCCTCGTCGCCACACTTTCAAATCCGTTCCGCAAGTCGTCGCGGCTCCCACTTCGATCACGACCTCGCCAAATTCAGGCGTAGGATCATCGATCGTTTCCAATCGCAAATCTTCTTTTCCGTAGAGTAATGCGGCTAACACAGCGATTTTCTAGCTCAATCAATCACCGAATCTTACAATGGCAATAGCGCTCAGGAGAAATCAGCATGACGCAATCCATTTCACAAGTTTCGCTTTACGAGCAAGATTTTGCTTTGTGGATTGATGATACGGTGGCAAAACTCAAAGCTGGAAAGCTAGAGCAATTGGATATTGAAAACTTGATCGAGGAGATTGAAAGTTTGGGGCGTTCGGAAAAACGTGAGTTAGAGAGTCGGTTAGTTGTTTTAATTTCGCACATCCTAAAGCGAGTCTATGTGAATAGCCCAAACGATTATCGAGGGTGGATAAATACGATCGAAGAACAGAGAACGCAACTAGAACTTTTATTTAGAAATTCTCCTAGCTTGAAGAACAATTTTGAGTGTGTTTTTCCAGAACTGTATCAGTTTTCGCTAAAAAGATTACGACGCGAATACTCAACTAATTTTCCTGACGAATGGCAATTTAGCAATCAGCTTGATGCACTTTTGAATGACACATTTTGGGAGGAAGAACAATGACGCAATCCATTCCCCAAGTTTCCCTATATGAGCAAGATTTCGCTTTGTGGATCGATGATACGATCACGAAACTTAAAGCTGGAAAATTTGAACAGCTTGATATTGGAAACTTAGTCGAGGAGATTGAAGGCTTGGGTCGTTCAGATAAACGTGAGTTGAGAAACCGTCTTAATGTTCTTCTCGCTCATATTCTGAAGCGATCGTATATTGACAGCGTTAGAGACAACGGCGGATGGATTTTAACCATTCGAGAACAACGACGACGACTTGCAAAATTATTTTCAGATTCTCCTAGCTTAAAGAATCGTATCCCAGAGATTTTTGATGAAGTTTATCAGGATGCTCTAGAGGATGTGCGATCGGAATATTTGAAGATTGATTTTCCTGATGAATGGCAGTTTAGCCGAGATGTTGATGCGCTTCTAAACGACACCTTTTGGGAGGAAGACTAATGACACGATCGATTCCCCAAGTTTCCTTATATGAGCAAGATTTTGCTTTGTGGATTGATGACACGGTAACAAAACTCAAGACTGGAAACTTTGAACAGATAGATATTGAG
>JADEXW010000982.1 GCA_015206935.1 Pseudanabaenaceae cyanobacterium LEGE 13415
GTTCCGGCCCGATTGTGATCGGGCAAGCCTGCGAGTTTGATTATTCTGGAACTCAAGCCTGTAAAGCGCTCCGGGATGAAGGATTTGAAGTGATTCTGGTGAATTCAAATCCGGCGACGATTATGACCGATCCGGAGACCGCCGATCGCACTTATATTGAGCCGCTCACGCCTGAGTTGGTTGAGCAAATCATTATCAAAGAGCGCCCGGATGCGTTATTGCCGACAATGGGGGGTCAGACAGCGCTGAATTTAGCGGTGTCTCTGGCGAAAAGTGGCGTTTTAGACAAATACAACGTTGAATTGATTGGGGCGAAGCTACCTGCGATCGAGATGGCGGAAGATCGCAAGCTGTTTAAGGAGGCAATGGAGCGGATTGGAGTAGGCGTGTGTCCGTCTGGATTGGCAGAAACGCTAGAGGAAGCGAAAGCGATCGGGCAACAGATCGGATCTTATCCGTTGATTATTCGTCCTGCATTTACGCTCGGTGGAACGGGGGGTGGGATCGCATATAACCAGCAAGAATTCGAGGAGATTGCTCAGTCTGGTTTAGATGCTAGTCCCGTGTCGCAAATTCTGATCGAGAAATCGCTGCTCGGTTGGAAGGAATATGAACTCGAAGTCATGCGCGATCTAGCGGATAACGTTGTAATTATTTGCTCGATCGAGAATCTCGATCCGATGGGGATTCATACAGGCGATTCGATCACGGTCGCTCCAGCGCAGACTTTAACGGATAAGGAATATCAAAGACTTCGCGATGCGTCGATCAAAATTATTCGCGAAATCGGCGTTGAAACGGGCGGATCGAATATTCAATTTGCAGTGAATCCGGTCACGGGTGAAGTGGTTGTGATTGAAATGAATCCGCGTGTGTCTCGGAGTTCGGCACTGGCATCAAAAGCGACTGGATTCCCGATCGCGAAAATGGCGGCAAAACTCGCGGTCGGTTATACGCTTGATGAGATTCCAAATGATATTACGAAGAAAACGCCTGCGAGTTTTGAACCGACGATCGATTATGTCGTGACCAAAATTCCTCGATTTGCGTTTGAGAAATTTCCCGGCTCATTGCCTTATTTGACGACTCAAATGAAATCAGTTGGGGAAGCAATGGCGATCGGGCGAACGTTCCAAGAATCGTTTCAAAAAGCAATGCGATCGCTTGAAATTGGGCGAGCGGGTTGGGGGTGTGACAAACAAGAAGTGTTGCCCAGTTTGGAACAAATTCGCTCAGGATTGAGAACGCCAAACCCCGATCGGATTTTCACCGTTCGACACGCGATGTTGATGGGAATGCCCGTCGATGAGATTTTTGAATTGACCAATATCGATCCTTGGTTC
>JADEXW010000274.1 GCA_015206935.1 Pseudanabaenaceae cyanobacterium LEGE 13415
TGATAAGACTGGTCTGGTTTAGCTACTTGTTTCCAGTTCTGCTCAATGATGCGGCAGGCAGCGGCAGATTGTTCGATTCCGATCACCGTTGATACGCCTCGACATAATGCTTCGGCTCCCATTGAACCGCTTCCAGTACAGAGATCCAGCCAGCGACAATTCTCGATCGAGCTTTGCCAAATGTTGAACACGGCTTCACGCACTCGCGCTAGGGTGGGGCGGGTCTCTTGTCCTGGAAGGGTTTTAATTGGACGATTGCCATAGATTCGCAGGCTCATATAATTTTTAGTCGTACACAGCGGGATTGATCGTGCCCCCTAAATCCCCCAGAATGGGGGACTTTGAAACTTGAAAATTTTCTTGCATTCAGAACCTTCTATCGATTCTAAGTCCCCCAAATTTGGGGGACTTAGGGGGCTTTAGCCGCCAACAACGAAGCAAAGAACTATCTATACATTCGTTAACTGGCGTTGATTCACCAACTGAACAAAATTCGATAAAAGCTGCAATCCAGCCGTTGAAGACTTTTCTGGGTGGAATTGAACTGCCATCAGGTTTTGGCGTGCGATCGCGGCTGTAACCGTCTGTGTTCCATGCGTAATCGTAGCAGCCCGAACACTCGGATCAGTTGGCTCAACATAGTAGGAATGGACAAAATACACCCAAGGATTCTCACCCAAATTTTGCCAGAGAGAACAATCAGGCTGAGTCAGTTCA
The DNA here is from genome assembly GCA_015206935.1 of Pseudanabaenaceae cyanobacterium LEGE 13415. GTDB lineage: Bacteria > Cyanobacteriota > Cyanobacteriia > Leptolyngbyales > Leptolyngbyaceae > Leptolyngbya. Next base: position 718 of record JADEXW010000274.1, read on the forward strand.
AGCTGATTCCAGCCCATGTGCGGAACGGTTAAACCAGGTTCAGGACGAAAGCGCTTTACCGTTCCCGGAACAATGCCAAGACCCAGTTCTTTCCCTTCTTCGCTCGATTCAAACAAGATTTGTAAGCCTAAACAGATCCCAAGAAAAGGTTTACCACTGTCGATCGCATCTTTGATCGGTTGAACTAAATCCCGCGATCGTAGATGTTGAACCGCTGGATCAAATGCTCCCACACCGGGAAGAACGACTGCATCGGCTTGCTCAATTTCTTTTGCCGAATCCGTTACAAGAGTCGTTGCGCCTGCATTGTCCAATCCTTTACAAGCAGAGTGCAAATTCCCCATGTCATAATCGACAACAGCGATCGTAGGCATTGTTTAATCCTCTCATCTAGCTTCTAAATTCTAAATGAAAATCTTGCTAACTTCGTTTACAACTTGGTTAGATCATCATCGATCGAATGCGTCAGATGATTTGATCGAGGCAATTCTTGATCGTATTCCCTCGGATTGTCATGTTCTCCGTCAGCTTCCAGTTTGTTTTGAACTTGCGCCGAAATATACGATCGAGAAAATTAAAGAACTTCAACCCGACATTACAATCTGTTGTGGAATGGCAGAAACGCGCCAAAAACTATCGCTTGAATCGAATGGGAAATTTCAGAGTAATATTCTGCGATCGCGGTTGAATCTCGATCAGTTAATGGAATCGACAACAATCACTGAGATTAGTCACGATGCGGGTAATTTTGTGTGTAACTATCTCTATTACCAAGTTCTAAAGCATTGTGCAGGAACGAAACGACAGTGTTTATTTATTCATGTTCCGGTACTCACTGAATTGAATCAAACTATGATTGTTGAAGACTTTCTAAGCATTCTAGAACGAGTAACAAAATACGAATAAATTACGCGATCGCGCTCTCAAAATGCGATTGTATTTCACAAGCATTCTTAGGTGAGCTATGCGACGTGCGTGGATATTTGGACTATTAACAATTCTGGCTTTAACGATTGTTCCTCCTGCATTTTCACAATCAAAATTCACAGATATTCAAGATCATTGGGCGCGATCGTGTATTGAATCGCTTACACAAAAATCAATTATTCGAGGCTTTCCGAACAATCAATTTCGCCCGAATGATCCCGTGACTCGCGCTCAATTTGCTGCAATGATGGTGAATGCTTTCCCGGATCAGATCAATTCACCCACACGCAATCCGATTCAATTCAAAGACATCTCAGCAAACTACTGGGCACGAGACACAATTCAGAAAGCTTATCGATCGGGCTTTTTTTCAGGTTTTGATGATGGCACATTTCGCCCAGAGTTGCAGATTCCAAGAGTACAAGCGTTGACAGCATTAGCAAGTGGATTAAAGCTAAAACCAACGATTGAACTATCCAATAAAGTATTTGCTGATCTTCAGGACGTTCCGAACTATGCAAAAAGCGCGATCGCAGCAACCACGGAACGGCAAATCTCAGTTAATTTTCCAAATGCTCAACGGCTGAATCCGAATCGGGTCGCGACTCGTGGAGAAATTGCAGCATTCCTTTGTCAGGCGTTACCCGATACGAAAGGATTAATTAGCGATCGCTATCTTCCGAAACCAGAACTCCAAGCTAGAGAAATTCGCGGCGTATGGTTAACGAACATTGATAGTGATGTTCTGTTTGATAAAGAGAGATTGAGCAATGCTGTGAGTGAATTGGCTCGATTGAACTTTAATACGCTTTATCCGACTGTGCTGAACTGGGGCTATACGCTCTATCCGAGTCAAGTGATGAAGCAAGACATTGGATTTGCAGTTGATCCGCGACCTGTTGCCGCAGGACTTCAGAATCGAGACATGCTCAAAGAGATGATCACAGAGGCACATCAAAAAGGATTAGCAGTCATTCCCTGGTTTGAGTTTGGGTTTATGGCTCCGAAAGAGTCGGAACTGGCGAAGAAACATCAAGATTGGTGGACACAGAAACAAGATGGATCAGTGGACTATGAAGCGTCAGCCCTCGATCGAGTTCAAATTCCAGTCTGGTTTAGTCCATTCAAGCCCGAAGTTCAGCAATATATTCTGAATCTCGTTTCTGAAGTGGTTGATAACTATGATGTGGATGGAATTCAATTTGATGATCACTTTGGTTTGCCTGTGTCATTTGGCTATGACGCTTACACGGTGAGCCTTTATAAGCAAGAACATAACGGAAAAGCTCCACCGACAGATGCGAAAGATGCAGAATGGATGCGATGGAGGTCAGATAAACTCCAAGCCTTTCTGACCAAGCTTTTCCAAACCGTTAAAGCAAAGAAACCGAATGTTCTCATCTCACTTTCGCCACTTGATTTACCTTATGCGTATGAAACGTTTTTAGTCGATTGGCACAAGTGGGAACAAGCAGGATTGATCGAAGAAGTGATTCCGCAGATTTACTTTGAAGGACAAAAGTTTGTCGATCGAATTAATCCCAACACTTGGGCAACATTACGTGCCGCAAGAGATCATATTCCAACTGCGATCGGGGTTCTCAGTGGATTATCGAGTACACCCCGCCCGATCGATGAACTGCAACGACAAGTAAAAGCCCTTCGTGATCAAGGCTATTCTGGAATGTCATTCTTCTTTTATGAAACGCTTTGGAATAAATCCCCAGAACCGACTAACATTCGGAAAGCAGGATGGCAGAGCTTGTTCAAAGAAAAACTCCCCAGAGCCAGTGTGATCAATCGCTAGAACTTTTTAAGTCGTTTTCTCGATCGACCTTGCATATTCCAGGAATCCCGGTCGTGTGTATTTACAGAAGATAAAACACATCTTCAATTAACACACCTAAAACTGCTGAATAGCAAGGAGAACAACAATGAAAGCACTGACACAAAAAGCAACCATCTTAATGTTCGGATTACTCTTGAATGTTGTTGGAGTTGGGGCACTCACACCTCATTCCGCCTCGGCGCAGAGAGCTTGTCAAACCTACCGAGTGGCGCGCCCACATGGTCTGTATGTTTATGTCAATGCTGGAAGCCGCATTGTGACCACACTGCCTTACAACCAAATCGTGCGAGTCGATGGACTGAGCAATGATGGAAGCTGGGCAAAAATTCGCTACCGCCGTGTAGATGGACAGGTCGGAGCAGGTTGGGTGGCTACGAACTATCTCGGCTGCTACCAAAAGTAATAGAGAGCGATCGTGTGTGAGTGGTGGAAATGACAACGAATCGGGAGTGGGGAGTAGGGAGATATTGCTAGCTCCCACTTCTTACTTCCTATTTTTGTAAGGTTGGTGAGGTAGATGGAACGGGATTTTGATTGCTCTTGACATTGATCACGCCCAAATATCCGAGAAAGACAATCACTCCGATCAAAGCTGCAATTTGCATCGATCGTTCGATCGTAATCAAGCCCTGCAAAAGTCTATTCATGATAGTTCTCAAACAGTTAACCTAGCTAAATTCAATTTTATCGAGGAGAATTCCGCAAGTATAGCCGTACCCATTTTAGTTAGGACACTTCGAGCAAGCCCCCCAGCCCCCAAGTTTGGGGGAGCAAGAGTCTTAGCCCCCAGAATTGGGGGTTTGGGGGCAACTCCGAGGATGTCCTAATCTAAACTTCTACTGCTATATGTTCCAAATTAGCGATCGCAGTTTGCAAAAATCTCCGGAAGCTCGTTGCCTGCGGCTCACGCTAGCATGTTCGAGCGGAGTACGTCAATTTCTTAAGTTGATTGAATCGTTCGTTTCCGGTTGCAGTATCTCACGAGTGCAACAAATAACCCGATCCCAGCAAAGTATTTCAAGGGATCAGGAACGATCGGACTCGGTGAGAAAAAGCCCTCAATTACCCCTGCAACCACAAGCAGCGGAATCACCCCGAACATCAACTGCGCGGCTTTCAGACTATAAACTTTAATCGCATCCACACGGCGATATTGTCCTGGAAACAGAATGCCGCGAGCAATCAACAATCCTGCACCACCCGAAAAAAAGATAGCAGGAAGCTCTAATGATCCATGTGGAAACACAAACGCCCAAAACGGAAACGCTAGATTATTTTGAGCAACCAAAGTTCCCACAGCTCCGATCAATACCCCATTCAAAAACAGAATGACGATCGTATAAATTCCAACGGTGATTCCGCCCGCTGCTGCTCTAAAGGTCACACTCAGGTTGTTTGTCATAATCTGACTTGCAGCCGTCGGTTCACTCCCCAAAATTGATCCCATCCAAAGCTTGCCTTCATCGCGCACTGTTCGGATCAAATGCTCTGGTACAACCATTTCAAGAAATTGTGGGTCGCGCCACGAAAACCACCACGCAATCAAGCCACCCAGCAAAAACAATCCAGTCGCGATCGCAGTATAAACAATGGTTTCCTGCACCACTTCAGGTAAGCCCCATTTGTAAAAGTCGATCGCACTGTTCCATTCTTGTTTTCGCGATCCTTGATATACCTGGTTATATCCGCGAGAAGTTAAGCGCTGGAGATCTTGCACGATCGTATTCCCGACTAACTTTTGATTGGTTCGCGCTCTGGCAAGATCCGCAGACACAGAACGATACAGACTCGCGAGGCTTTTGATCTCTTCGGTCGAGAGCGATCGTAATCCGCGTTTTTCAATCCGGGTGAGTAATTCGTCTAACTGTTTCCAATTTGGCTCTCGTCGAGCAATCCAGCGGTTTACGTTCATCGTTTTGTAAAAGAGCGTCTTGTTTGCGCGAACCTCGCCTAAGATAGCCTCATATCAAATCAATCGATTAATGCTGGAGATCCTTCGCCCCCTAAATCCCCCAATTCTGGGGGACTTTGATTCTTGTTCCCCCAAACTTGGGGGCTAGGGGGCAATGCGAATCTGTAGCACTCAAGGATCAATTTGGTATCAAGTCTTGTGGTTTAGATTCATTCACGTTGAGCCATGTCCAATCTTAGTCCGGAACATTCATTTCAGCCCCTTAGTGTTGGAAATGTCGTTAGTGCAGGAGTCCGCCTGTATCGATCGAATCTCAAACGCTACTTAATTCTGGTTTTACGATCGTATCTTTGGTCATTGATCCCGATTTACGGATGGGCAAAGAGCATCGAAATTTCAGGACGCATTTCACGACTGGCGTATCAGGAATTGATTGATCAGCCTGAAACGATCATGGAAGCTTTTCAGAAGACCGATCGACAAATTTGGAATTTTCTGGTCGCTGGCTTGCTGATGGGCTTGATTAATTTTGGGTTAATCATTGGATTTTTTATCGGTTATCTCGTCTTCAGTCTTTTGACTTTTGGTGTCCTGACTTTGTTTAGAGCCGGAAACGCTCCGACTACCGTTAATGTGGTGGCATCGATCCTAGTCGCGTTGGCGTTTCTAGTCTTTTTGCTGGTTGCGTTTTTGATTTGGTTACGAGTCTTTTCGCGTTTGTTCATCTATGAAGTGCCTTTAGCGATCGAAGAAAACTTAGACGGCGCAGGTACGATCGGGCGCAGTTGGACGCTGACGAAAGGATCAGTCGGACGAGTTCAACTCATTGTGCTAGTGGCAAGTTTGATTACCTGGACGATTCTATCGCCTGCGTCGTTCTTCTTGTTTGCATTCATTGGAGCGGGAGTCAGTACCACAAATAATAGTGATGCAGCATCTGTTTTATTTTTACTGTTGTTCTATGGAACGATTCTGCTGGGGAGTGCCTTAGTGATTCCGTTTTGGCAAGCGATCAAAGCTGTGGTTTACTACGACTTGCGATCGCGCAGGGAAGGTTTAGGGTTGGAATTGCGCGATCGCGGCTAAAGTGAAACATCCCCATTTAATCCCCGGCTATGAGTTTGTTTAATCGCATCAAAATCCGCACCCCCGAAAGTGTCGAATTAGAGTTTACGCTGGCGGGAATTGGCAACCGCACGATCGCGCTGGTGGTCGATTATCTAATCTGGGGTGCGGTGCTGATTGGTTTGCTGATTTTCTGGAGCATTGCCTCGATTCAACTGCAACGCTATTTCGGTGAAGGCATTGAGATTTGGATTTCTGCTATTTCGATTCTGATGACGTTTGCAGTTTATACCGGGTATTTTGTCTTATTTGAAACGCTGTGGAGAGGACAAACGCCTGGAAAGCGATATAGCAAAATTCGGGTAATTCGAGAGGATGGACAGCCTGCGGGTGTGACTCAGGCGATTCTTCGGGCATTGATTCGCCCGATCGATGACACATTCTTTATCGGACTGTTGTTAATCGTTCTGACGAAGCGAGAAAAACGATTAGGGGATCTGCTGGCTGGAACATTAGTGATTCAGGAAGAAAGCGCGATCGTCTCTGCGAATTTTGCAGTGTCTCCTGAAGCA
>JADEXW010000983.1 GCA_015206935.1 Pseudanabaenaceae cyanobacterium LEGE 13415
TTTCAAAGGTGTATTCGATTTGCTCAACGGGTTTCGGTTTAGCAGATTTGCCAAATCCAATGAGGTCGATCGCATACACCCGACAGTTTTTTGCTAGTTCTGGAATGTTTTTGCGCCAGTGGAAAAACGAAGCTCCAAAACCATGCACCAAAACGACGGGAATTCCTTCGGTTCCTTGTGCTTGATACGCGACTTGGAACCCTTTCCACATCCAGATCTTGTATTCGGTTGAAACTGTGGGAGCCGTCAGCATATTTCTCAGGTGAACGTACTCTCTAAGCGTACTGAATTTGTGAAGTTTTGTGTCACTTTGATTTGATATCTGCGATCGCGTTTCGGGCAACTCCCGCGATCGCGGCATCGGTCGCTTTGGGCAAGTGATGATACTTTCCACCCGCTTGTTTTGCGAGTTCTTTGGCAAATCCGGTCGAGATGAATTTGTTCTCAGTATCAATTACTAAAAGCTGAATGCCTAGAGCGCGGATTTTTGCTGCTAGTTCGAGCAATTCACCTTTGATATCGGGTTTCTCACCTTCAGGCAGCGTTTCACCCAGCGATCGAGCCAGTGGAATGTTTCCGCGTCCATCGGTAATTGCTACGATTACAACTTGTCCAATGTCTCCGGATTGTTTTGCATTCAGTCCCACTCGAACGGCTTGAGTGAGTCCATGCGCGAGAGGAGAACCGCCACCACAAGGTAATCGATCGAGTCTGCGTTTTGCCGCTTCAATCGATCGGGTTGGAGGCAAGAGAACTTCCGCTTGTTCCCCTCTAAATGGAATCAATGAGACTTGATCTCGGTTCTGATACGCTTCAGTAAGCAAGCTCAGAACTGCACCTTTCGCGGCATTCATCCGATTGAGTGCCATTGATCCAGACGCATCTACGACGAACACGATCAATGCACCTGCTTTTCGAGCCAATCGTTTCGCGCGAATATCCGTTTCTTCCACATACACCCGTTTGCGACCTGTCGGAATCGGTTCGCTGGATCTTGCTCTTCTCGATTTTTGATACGGTGCAGCAGTTCTAAGCGTTGCATCTACCGCAATGCGTCGAACTTTTCCTTTCGGTAGCATCGGTTTGATATAGCGTCCGCGATCTTCAGAAAGGACGATCGTGCGACTTCCCGATTTTCCTTGCCGCGTTGCCATCTGAGCAAAGTACAACACCTCCGGATCAAGAATCACACCTTCTGGATCAAAGACGAATTCTTCTGGAATGTTCGGTGTATCTTGCTCTGGTTGGTCTTCTTGTTCGTCTTGGTCTTCTTGTTCCTCTTGCTGATCTTGCTCTTGCTCAGATTGATCTTGTGGGGGTGGCGGCGGCGGTGGGGGTG
>JADEXW010000984.1 GCA_015206935.1 Pseudanabaenaceae cyanobacterium LEGE 13415
CCTCAGAATTGGGGGATTTAGGGTGCGAACCCAGAACAATCTGAACTTAAAATCATTTGTATGTACACGGTAGCTAGCTTTACCGCTGAATTGCAGTTGCGATCGCAGTTTTCAAAGTTGAAACGACATCATTAATTGCAACTTCTTGAACGGCTTTTGTCGATCGTTCAACCATCTCAACTTTGCCATCTTTCAAGGATTTTCCAGTGACAATTCGGTAAGGAATTCCAATCAATTCTGCATCTTTGAATTTGACTCCTGCACGTTCATTACGATCGTCTAATAAAGTCTCTACTCCTGCTTGATTCAATTCGTTATACAGCTTCTCTGCGGTGCTAACTTGATCTGCATCGTTCACATTTGGAATCACAACAATCGCGTGATAAGGCGCGATCGCAACAGGCAGAACAATGCCATCTTTGTCGTAGGATTGTTCGATCGCGGCTTGAGCTAATCGCGAAACCCCAATTCCATAACAGCCCATGACTAAAGGCATTTCTTCGCCTTGCTCGTTAGTGTAGGTAGCATTCATCGCTTTCGAGTACTTGGTTCCAAGTTGGAAAATGTGCCCGATTTCGATCCCTCTAGCGGTTTTTAGGGTTTGAGACGGATCGTGAATTGAGCGATCGCCCACTCGCGCTTTTCGTACATCGACAACAAGATCCGGTTTCTGAAATTCTTTGCCCCAGTTTGCGCCAACGACATGATATCCGGATTCGTCTGCGCCTGTGACAAAGTTTTCTAAGTCTGCTGCGGTGTGATCTAGGAACCGAATAAATTTGGGTGAAATGTCTTTTGTTGATCGAATATAGCTATCCGAAATTCCTGGAGAAATATAGCCCAAAGGCAATGATTTTTCTGCCCATTTTTGTTGAGCTTCCGCATCAGGAACAGTGAGAGAAATGACTGTATTGCCGTTAAAGCGATCGGCGATTTTAACCAGTTCATTCTGCAATTTCACATCATTTACATCTTGCTCACCCCGAATATGAACGAGAACTAATACTGTCATCCCGCTATCAAAAACAGCTTGATAGAGGACGTTTTTCACGATATTCGTCGGAGAACATTTGAGAAATTGACTGACTTTCCCGATCGTTTCTGTTCCAGGAGTTTCACGCTTTTCGTAGCTCGTGAAGGGTGAAGGCTCAACATCAGATGGAAGTGCGATCGCTTTCTCTACATTTGCTGCATATTTGCCATCGTCGGTGTAGAGAACTTCGTCTTCTCCTGCTTCTGCAAGTACCATAAATTCTTGAGATCCTGAGCCACCAATCGCACCCGAATCTGCATCGACTGCACGAAATTCTAAACCTGTTCTGCTAAGAATATTGCAGTA
>JADEXW010000275.1 GCA_015206935.1 Pseudanabaenaceae cyanobacterium LEGE 13415
GTCCCAATCGTCCAACGCCTAAACATCCTCAACTGCGGCAGTTATCTTGTTTTGCCCTCGGTTTGATTGTGCTGCCGATCTGGTTAAGCCAGCAGCTTCCAATTCGGATGCCACCCTTAGTTCCACAGCCCACTTTCGCGTTGCTCTTGAACTCATCGTAATGACTTCAACACAAACCTACACCTGTAAGGGATTTAGGGGGCAAACCCAGGACAATCTGGACTTAGAAGTATTGATGTGTACACAGTAGCCTTAAAGGGAAATCAGTTAATCTGCAACTTGAACAAATTAACTGATTCCACACTTAGATGAATTAGATCTGAAATTCCAAATGGGCAACGCGCTTTTGCGCCCCCCGACGTTCAATTTCTTCCATAATTTTCAGCGTACTTTCCTTGATCGATTCACGCTCGGTATAGCACACCACATCGGGATTGAGCGGTGCTTCATACGGATCATCAATGCCAGTAAAGTTCTTAATCTCTCCCGCTCGAACTTTTTGATACAGTCCCTTCACATCCCGCTGCTCACAAATCTCGATCGACGCATCGATAAACACTTCGATAAACGAATCCGCTCCGATTTGCTGTCGCACTTCTTCCCTTGCTTCTCGATAGGGTGAAATTGCCGAGACAATCACAATCACATTGTGCTTTGTTAACAGACTTGCAACAAATCCAATCCGGCGAATGTTCTCTGCTCGATCCGCTTTACTAAAACCCAATCCTTTCGTCAGCGATTGCCGCACCACATCGCCATCCAAAATCTCAAACTGGTATCCCTGGTTGCATAACATTCCAGCCAGTGCCCGACTGATCGTCGTTTTTCCTGCTCCACTCAGTCCAGTGAGCCACACGGTCAGTCCTGCATGGTTATTGTCTTCTACTTGCAACGATTGCTCTTTGGAACCCATTTGCTCTCGTACTCCTCGTAATAATTACTGAGTTGACCGCACCGTAACATGCGTAATCTATCGAAAAAGTATTTCAAATCACGATCGAAATCATCTACAGACAACCTGATGATTTCGCCGCAATTGCTTCATCGTCATCACACAAACTCGCATTCAACCTGCCAATTTCCGGGCTTGACCTTGTTGCAACTGTTGGCAGAGCGCTAAAAATTCGTAGTCTGCCGCATACCACTGGAGTAGGTTTTCGCGTTCTAGGTCACTGAACTGCTTGTTCTCGTGCTTCGACGATCGATGTGCCTGAGTTTTTGACTGGGGCAATTGAACAGACTCAGGCAAGCCTAGAATCTGCTTGAGTTCAACAAAATCGGCATCAAACGATTCCTGATAGCCAATGAATAAAATATCCGACCACCGCTTGACGAAATACGCCTCGTCAATAAACCAATTCCAAAGATGACTTTTGACATGACCAATATGTGTCATGGCATAAATCGCCGCTTCTCGAAGTTCATCTTCTTCAGCCGACAATGCCGCTGCCAGCGCTTGAGGGGTATGGAATCGGGAAAACGCGATCGCTTCATGAGGTCGCCAAGGATTGTTATACCGGGGTTTTCCTTGACGAAGACGGCTATAAAATCCACTCGCAAAACGAGCGATCGGATCGCGTAGAAAGAAAATCACTTTCTCACCCGGCGGCACATCGTTGAGTGTGACGCTATGACCGTGTAATTGAATCCGATATCGATCGGTGACTAAATGAGCAGAAACCGCATCTCGGAAGGCACTTCCAGCAGTCTTGCCAATGTGCAGAAAATGAACGGTTTGCTTTCCTTGGAGTTTGTACTGAATCTCTTTGAGAGAGGGACGGACAGTGTGCTTAATCCTGCGGACTAATGCGATCGGGGACATGATATTAGTTCGCTCCGTGCAATACTTCGATTCGTATTCGCACCCTTAATCGATTCGGATTCTTATATCAAATGTCATCCTCATTTTATGGTTCTCGCATCTAGACGCAGAAACGATAAACACCGCAACTTCTTACAGCCCACTCCGGAAGAGGTCATGCAGTCGGAGCAACCCGACACAAGTTTGAGCCTCATCAACTACGGGCAATACTGAAATCTGGGACGGACGGTTTTCCATCAGTTTCAGCGCATCATAAGCCAGCATCTCAGGCGTAATCGCAGTGGGCTGACGGCTCATGATGTGGACGGCTTGAAGTTGTTCTAGCTCGGTCGGCTTCGTTTTCTGAACACATCGACGCAAATCGCCATCGGTGATCAGTCCGATCAGCTTTCCTTGCAAATCAACGATATTGACTGCTCCTAGTCCTCCTTGACTGATGCCTTCGATCACTTCGAGCCAAGACGATTCAGGAGTCAGCATGGGACTTTCTGAGTGCATGAGATCGCGAACCGTCAGCGTCAGCCGTTTACCAAGCCGACCGGCTGGATGGTTGAATGCGAACTCTTCCGGGGTAGTTCCTTTAAGTTGCATCACACTAATCGCCAGTGCATCTCCGATCGCAAGTGCCACTGTCGTACTGGTGGTGGGCGCTAGGTTGTGTGGACAGGCTTCCCGATTCACCGACGCATCAAGCGCGATCGTCGCTTGCTGTGCCAGGGTTGATTGCAAATTACCGAGAATGGCAATCACAGGAACTTGACGATACTTCAAATGGGGCATCATCTGAAGTAGTTCATCAGTCTCGCCACTATTGCTCAAAACGATTCCAACATCAGCCGTATTGACGATGCCCAAATCACCATGCAGCGCATCACAAGGATGGAGGAAGACTGCAACAATGCCAATACTATTCAAGGTGGCTGCAATTTTCTGGGCGACGATACCAGATTTTCCGACACCAGAGAGGACGACTTTGCCGCGACAGTTTAATAACAGCGTGACCGCGAGATTAACCGCTTGGGGATCAAGTCGCTGTGCCGTTTTCGCGATCGCATCTGCTTCAAGTTGCAGGAGTGATTGAACGTGCGACCAATGTAGCTCGGTTTGAGTCAATGTCACGAGATAAGAGCCTCCCAACCACAAAACAGATCAACAACTTTAAGTCATGTTGGACAGAGACACCTGCTCTGTCAAATTGCCTGCTTCCTTAAATAACACCATGAGAAGCAGGAGTGCGGAGAACTGAGATCACATCGACCATCGAAGCTCAACGCCGGGAAAATACGGAGATTAACTACCTCTCCATTCCGGTATTCATTTCGATTTCAGGGAAAATCCACAGATTTCTCCGAGAATTTGACGATTGTGAAATCAGAGTGAAAAATCAGAGGTCAATCCGGAATGGGGTAAAAGCTTGGTGTAGAGGTTATGTTAATGTTTTCTTCACGATCGTCGAATTGGGTACTCGCTACTGAGTTGAAAATTCATCTTTTAGACTTCGCGCTTCATTCCTACTACTGTCGCTCAAACGCTTTATTTCAGTAAGCTTTCAAGCTCTTCAGCAAACACCTCGATCGGATTTGGTGGAATCACTTGGCGTACTTTTTCTGCCGCAGCTTTACCGAGTTCGTACCAGGATTCCCGTTGCTGCCATGCCCGTTCTAGCGCTTCGTCCACGAATTCTGGAGTGGGTGCTTTCGCAACAAACCCATTGCGGTTATCTTCAACGAGTTCGGTATTCCCTGCGACATCGGTGACAATACAAGTTCGTCCGCATAACATCGCTTCGACAATCACCAGCGGCAGTCCTTCATACCGAGAAGGTAAAATCAGACCGTGATGCGTTGCCCAGATTTGCTCGACATCGCTTGTGAAAGTTCCAAATTCGACGCGATCGAGTTCCCATAGCGCTTTCAGTCGTTTGAGTGTTTCGATATGCGCCCCACCGCCAAACAGCGTCACGCTTAAAGGGCGATTTTTCCATTTTGGCGATCGCAGGACTTCAAACAAAATGTCCTGTCCTTTGCTAGTCGGATGAATCCGACCAACGCAAGCGAGCTTAAAGCCTTCATCGGTCGGTTTCCAAGCGGGTGCAGCCGTGTAGGAAACATTGAATGGATTACGAACGATTTGCGCGTGAGGCAAATCCGCCCCAATTTGTTTGATCGTCAGGTCTAGATTGCGCTGAGACACGAAATAACAGCGTTTTGCTTGGTTATACGCGATCGCAAATCGATGGTTCTGAGCATCTGAAGCCCAGTACAGTTCCGATGCCACATGCGCGATTGTGACAAACGGAATGTTTCGAGTTGCACAGGCTTCCATCCAGTCCAGTCCATCCTGATTGGAAGCTTGGGAAATGACGACGAGATCTGGACGAATGCGATCGAGCCAGCGATAAAAGCGCTTGCCCCGATGTGCCATGAACACGAGCCTTTCGATCGCACTTCGATCGTAGCCGCGATATGTAACCTCACAGACGGCTTCTATGGCTTGCATCTGGCTGGGTGGTGTTTTCCACCCTTTGATATTGACCGCGATTTGATGTCCTGCATTTGCGAGGTGAATGGCGGTTTGTGCCCAGAGTTCTTCACTGCCGCCCCAAGGTGCGGTATTGTTGACGGCAATAAAGGCAATTTTCATAGTCAGGAAATGGATAGGAGATGGTTTGAGATCGATCGGGCGGTTCGCTCCGGTGGAATCGGCATTTAGAGGGCGATCCTCAGCAAGTCTGTCATCAGAATCCTTCAGCGAACTCATATCAAATTGATTTTTGAGTGCTACAAATCCGGGAAGCCCCCTAACCCCCAAGTTTGGGGGAACAAGAATCAAAGTCCCCCAGAATTGGGGGATTTAGGGGGCGAAGGATCTGTCGCATTAACAGATTGATTTGGTATCATGCTGTCTAGAGTCAATCTGGCAAGAGGTCTTGAATCATAGCAATGATGCGAGTTTGAGCTTGTCGATCGCACTGTCCTGCAAAGGCTTGGATGAATCGCTGCTGTCCGGCAAAGAGTTTTGCTTGTTCTGCCTCGCTCAAGTGTTCAACGGTTTGTAACGCAGTTTGGAGCATTTCTGATGAGAAGGCAGGAAGCGCCGCATCATAATCAACAAAGGGCAGAACAGGCTGAGACTCTGCAAAGTGAGCGTGAATCACGGGTTTGCCAAAGAACATGGCTTCGAGTCCGATCGTTGAATCTTCTGAAATCACGATCGTTGCTTTCGGAAATAGCGATCGCACTGATTCGGTTGAAACGGTGACGCGATCGCGAAATGGCGATCGTTCGAGGCAAGTTTGGTAAAGCGCGACATCATCGAGCGGATGCGGTTTGATCACTAATCGAGCGTGGGGCGATCGAGCGAGTGCTGCCAAGATTGCTTCTAGAATCTGTACGCCTTCTTGAGGATGGCGCGAAGGGCTGTAACACTTCTCAGGACGATGGGGACGAGTTGCCCAGAGCCAATACTCTCCAGAACAATCGAGCTTTGTCGGTAAACAAAAGCGATCGTAGTCCGGATTGCCATTGACGTGAATTTGCTCAGGTTGCCGATTAGATTGGGCTTGATAGCGCTGAAATCTAGAGATTCCCCAAACGCTAATCACATCGGCATAAGCTTCATCGAGGCAGTAATGCTCACAATCTAGACCATGCTGGAGCATGATTGTTTTGATGCCAAGTTGACGAGCAGAAAACACATAGCTTTGCACTGGAAAATGATTGTCCGCGAACAGTAAAATCGCTGCGGGGCGAAGCATCGAAAGTTCGGTGTGAATCTGCTTAGTACGAAGCAACAATTGAGCAATCTGACATCGAAGCACGATCGCATCTTGAGGAAGTAGCTCGATTTCAAAGGCTTGAAGTCCTTCCACAATGCCCCGGTGAATGGCATCGACTTGAGCTAGATTCGGAGCGTCTGAACCGAGCGGCGATCGAATCCAATGCAAACCAGAAATTGCATCAAAGCTCTTTTCAGGTGCGACCACTTTGATCGATCGAGTTAATGCCTCAACGATCGTACATAGCGTTGGATGAGCATGAGGGACATAGAGGAAGGAGCGCGATCGTAAAGCTTGAACATCTCGCCAGGTTTGGAAAGATTTCAGCGATCGCTTTAACCAGAACTTGAGGCGATTCGGATGCGGTTTGCGAAGCGTTGGAACGGTTCGACTGGCTAGGATCGATTGTTCCAACTCGAATCGGTTTGGGTCGGTTTGTTTGCGAATGGCACGAGCCACTTTATCCCACAAAAAACACCGCGTGAGTTCAGCGTAATCGATTCCGTTGTAAGACGTGATTGCACAGGTATGCTTTGACCAGTTGCAAATCGCATTCCAAGCAAAGCGATCGAGTTCTGAGATCGTTCTTAAAGAGTCAACAGGCATCCTTCTAAGCTCGAATGGTTCTCCAGTGAGTTAAGCGAAATAGTCCAGCTTTCAATCGTCGAGCTTGTTGATGAATCATTGTTTTCGCGTGGTGCATCAGTGCGCCTGCGGTTCTCCAACTCCAATTCACCGGACGACGAATCGATCGGGGTAACTGAGCAAGAACTTTGATTCTCCGAATGATCCAACCCTTTTGGTAAGCCGTATCAATCTCAGCCTGAGTGAGGGCTTTTTCGTCGATCGCGGCTAAGAAAACGGTTTCCCAAACATCACTCACAGGATTGTGGTGAAATCGCCAAGGTTGGCTAGTGAGATCTGTAAAGTGAACAATTTTGGAATCACGATCGACATAATCTAAATGATTCCATTCGCTAGGGAGAGCCGAGACATTGAGCTTAAAATGCTGACGAAACTGCTCACCGAGATACATCAAGTTCGAGGAAGAAAACACAGTGCGATCGATGAGATCTACAAGTTCACTCAAACTCCACTGAATCTTTGCACAATCCATCAGCATCACACTAGCAAGATAAAACGTTTCCTCAGTGTGCAGAAATACGCCCATCGAATCTGCAACATAGTGTTTATAGCATTTCGCCTGTTTGACTGGAACGGCTGCAATGACACTCTCGCCTAGCTCATAGTTCCAAAGTTCTGCAATATCTTGCATGGCAATCTGATCGGAGTCGCAGTAGATCGCTCGACCTTGATACTGACACCATTCCGGAATTGCCCAGCGAGCTAACGAAAATGCGGTTGCTCCTTTGATGCGTCCGGTAACAGTTTGGGGAAGCTGTTTGACTTCACCCGTACTGAGATTCTTTGCAG
>JADEXW010000985.1 GCA_015206935.1 Pseudanabaenaceae cyanobacterium LEGE 13415
GAGTTAAATCCTGGACAATCACTGTCCCTTCATAAGCAAGAGAAAGATTGCGGGCTATTAGCGTCGCAGGGTTTGACATGAGAAAGATTATTATTAAATTAAGTTAGATCTGATTTAATCAGAATTTTGCTCTTTTGTGAACCAAGTCAATCAAGCAGACGCTGGGATCACCTGATTGCAACTTCACTGCCGTATACCTGCCATTAGCCGTTGATGCAACGTTTGAGCAATGAGTTCGAGTTCTTGAATCATGATGTCGCGACCCTTGCGGTATCTGCGGAGCAGCGCGCGCAAATCTTCTGCAAAGGAAGCGTCTGCACCAACTGATTTGCGAATTCGATTGGCTTGTACTGAGCGATCGTCCTCACGTCTCGCAATTCCATAATAGAATCGCCCAATCTTGCCAAACTGCTGCACTAACTCAGCTTCCGATCGCTGCTCTAAATCGGCTCCGGTGTGGATGCCCAGTTCGCGCATCTTGAGCGCAGTGACACGCCCAATGCCGTGGAACTTCTCGATTGGCAGATTTTCTGTAAACGATTCGGCTTGTTCTGGCAAAATCACCGTCAGCCCATTCGGTTTATTCATTCCGGATGCCATCTTTGCTAAAAACTTGTTCTTAGAAACGCCTGCGGAGGTAGTCAAGCCCGTTTCCTGAAAGATGTTGGCTTTGATGTGTCGTGCGGTTCCTGCGGAGTTGCGCGAAGCGCTAAACGTGCGGCGATCGCCTGTGCAAGTCGTTCTCGAAGTGCGGACTTTGTACTTCCCGCGAACCCTTCGGGAAGTACAAAGTCCGCACTTGAACCAGGTTGAGGGGCATGGAACTGACTCTCCATGAGATAGACATAACCTAACCCCATGTTCTCGCAAGCTGTAATCCAGCCGTATTCTGAGTCTTGAATTGTAATTCCAGAGTGAACTAAACAGTACTCAACGGCGGGAGGAAGTGGAGACTTCATGAGATCAGGATGCGTGAAAGGGCTATGCGTATTATGTTACCCGATGCTTTACGACCAGTCGCAGCGGAAGTCAGAAGGTTGTACAGCACTGAATCACCTTTCGTTTCTTCAACAGCGTTAATACATTTTCTCGTGCGATCAGCGTTTTGAGTTCGGCACCAGGCTTTCGCCTTGAAGGGACAGAAATACAAAGCCATTTCTACAACTCATCGATCTGAGAAACTGTTATGAACCAGCAACCTGATTCAACCACAACAAACAAGCCGGGAACTAAAGCCGCGCATCTGGAACTAGCAAAGAAAGGACTCGTTGACCCGCGTGATGCTCGGTTTCTAGAAGAACCTGACCTCTCTCCCCAACCCCGACCTCAAGTTGTT
>JADEXW010000276.1 GCA_015206935.1 Pseudanabaenaceae cyanobacterium LEGE 13415
GCAATCTCTCAACTCAGCTTAGTACCCATGCCAAGGGTCAATCTGGAGAGGAGCCGGATGAGCGGAAACTCTCACGTCCGGTTTTGAAGCCGAGCATGGGGGGCGACCTCCATGCTTAGGTTAACGGCTTGAGACCCATTTTCTCGGTCAGAGATGAATCTCTCGATCGTCCCATTCATCGCGCAGTTGATTGACCCAATCTTGAGCATCCATTCCTTGCATCACATTCTGTGCGATTCCGCGAAACTCAGTAAATTTATGCTTTTGCGATGCAACGGGGGCAGCCTTAAGCCTCATCTGATCTGCCAATCGACTGATTAATTCTAAGCGAGCTTCATCGGGCAATTGCTCTGCCTGCTTCAACAAGGTTTCGACTAGCGGATCTGTCATGTTGCCTCATGTAGATCGGCTCAAATCGATGGTTCTAGTCTATCTTCTTCTGATGCAAAATCGCTCGATCTTGCTTCCCCAACCGTGATTTCTTCGCTAAACTATGTGTGAATTGTCACATGAAACCGATGACTGAGGAGCCAATCAAGGTTTTCTTCTCATACTCACATGAAGATGAGAAGTTCAAAGATGAGTTAGTGAAGCACCTGAGCATTTTGCAGCGTCAAGGTATCATTTCGGGTTGGAATGATCGCATGATCAAACCTGGAAGCGATTGGCATCAGGAAATAGATACCTATTTGAGTTCGGCGGACATTATTCTGCTGATGGTGAGTGCGGATTTTGTGGCATCTGAATATTGCTGGGGTGTCGAGGTGGAAAAGGCGATGCAACGGCACGAGGCAGGTGAGGCTTGTGTGATCCCAGTAGTGCTACGACGGACTGCTTGGGATGCCTCGCCGTTCGCAAAGTTTCAGGCGTTGCCGAAGAATGCAGAACCAATCGCAAGTTGGAGAAATTGGGATGATGCCTTTTACGATGTGGTGCAAGGAATTAGAGGTGCGGTTGAGAACTTGCGCCAGATAAAGAGACAGCGGCGAAAAGAGGAACGGCAAGCCGAAGAAAAAGCAAGACGAGAAGCTGAGGAACGTGAGCATCAGGAACAGGAGCGGATCAAGGCTTTAGAAGAGGCAAAACGAGAAGCTGAAGAAGGTGAGCGCCGAGAGCAGGAACGGATTAAAGTTGAGCAGCAGCGGGTTCAAGCAGAGCTTCAGCGGCTTCAAGATGAACGAATTAATGCAGAGAAACGACAACGCGAAATCGATCGCCAAAAACAACTTCAAGCAGACCAACAACGCGAAAATGATCGTCGTGAGGCAGGACGACAACAGCGAATTGAAGAGGAACGTCAGAGAATAGAAGTCCAGAAGCGCCTTGAAACAGAACGACAACGGCAAATTGAGGAAGAAAAAGCAGAACAGAAAGCAAAACGGCAGGCAGAAGTTGAGCGGCAGAAGCGGAAAAAACAGGAAGAGTCAAAGCGGAAGGCTCAGTTAATTTGGCAGAAGCTCAGGTATTTTCTCTTAGTAGGAGGTTTTTGTGGAACAGTCGCGGCTATCTATTTTCTGCCTAACCTTAAACCACAGGCATCTGATCAACCTACTGTAAGCCCCAACGCCTCTCCTTCAGTTCCAATGACCGCAGAAGATTTTCAGAAGAGAGGGAAGGAGAGATTACAGAAGGGAGATAAACAGGGAGCGATCGCGGATTTCAGTCAAGCGATTCAACTTAAGCCCGATTTTTTATGGGCTTACTTTTACCGAAGTGCTGTTCGTAATGAGTTAGGCGATAAGCGGGGAACACTTTCAGACCTCAATCAAGTCATCAAAATTGAGCCAAATTATTATGCTTGCTACGGTCGGGGCGTTGTGCGCTCAGATTTAGGGGATAAGAAGAATGCGATCTCGGACTATACTCAAGCCATTAATCTCAAACCTGATTATGTCGATGCTTACTTCAATCGAGGTAATGTCCGCTCTGAGTTAGGTGATAAGCAGGGGGCGATCGCAGACTTCGACCAAGCCATTAAACTTAATCCCAATTATTCTGCTGCCTATGTCAATCGAGGTAATGTCCGCTCTGAGTTAGGCGATAAGCAGGGGGCAATGGCAGACTACGATCAAGCCATTAAGATCAATCGTGACTGGTTAGATAGAGGGCTTCATGCTGCCTACAATAACCGAGGTAATGTCCGCTCAAAGTTAGGCGATGAGCAGGGTGCAATTGCAGACTATAACCAAGCCATCAAACTTAAGCCCGACTTTGCAGAAGCCTACAACAACCGAGGCTTGAGATATAGAGAACGAGGAGAAAAGCAACAGGCGATTGCAGATTTCCAAAAGGCTGCCAATCTTTATCAGCAGCAAGGCAAACCAAACGATCGTCAAAATGCGTTGGCTCAACTCAAAGAACTTCAACCCTGAAGTATAGAAGTCGGAGGACAAAGTTCCGTCTTTACTGGAGCATGATTTCCTCTTCTCCGAGCAACATTGCCTCCTGTAGGAAGGAGGTTTCCTGCTTTGGGGACGCGAATCGACTCTTTCTTGAAGGACATTCCCTTTTCTCTGAATACACTTACCTGATTTGGGGGCACGATTTCCTCTTTTGTGGAGGTGATTTCCATTTCAATGAGCAATCATTGCCACCAAAAAAGAAACGTTCCCATCGATGTGATAGGAACGTTGTGAAATTTGAGGAATTTTGTCGATCGTTAAGCCACCGATACCCCTTCAGCAGCAGACTCCGCCGACTCTTTCTTATTGCGGCGGACAAATTGCCGTTTCAGTTCGTCCACCGTCACCTTCATCCCTGGCAAATCATCATGAGATTTGACCGCATCGTAAACCTTCAGCGCCGCCACATATGCCTCACTTTGTGCTGTGAAATAGGTGTCGTCTACCAGGCTGTTCAGTTCTCGCAAAGCAATCAAAATTGGATACAGATCCTCAATCAACCGGAGATCTTTCTGCATTTCTGCCGTATCAAAGGATCTCGGCAAACAATCCGCGTATTTCTGAGCGGCATCACAGCAGTTGAGCATAAAGCCACGACCTCGATCACCTGCCCTCGGCATCGTCTTGCGTTCGTCAGCGCTCAAGCTCACCAAAAACGGTAAGGCTTGTTTGATTGTCTCGATCGCAGTTAGAACCGTTTCGCGATCGCTCATGCTTAAAGTCGCACTGACTCGATTTGAAGTCATACTTTATACTTTGATAACAATAATACTTAGATAACATTGGCTAGATTGGGATTGCCGAGGGGGTCTCACACCTCACAAGTTCAAGTGATGCACCTCTGTTGCGGAGATTTTGCGGAATTTAAGACACTTTTGATTAAGCTTCTGAAACGATCGGAGATTGCAGGATCATCAATAGATTACTTAGTAAAAACGGATGCAACTTAATCCCGATTTGCTGAGTCATTGTGTCAGGATAAGAAAGATCAACCTGCTCGAAACCAGTCGCATGAATCAGTCCCCTTCTCGATCGAATCGACGATCGCAGTTTTTTCAAGTTGCAGAATATACCTCAGCCGCCGCATCCGTGATTGGGGTTGTGGTGTCTGCGGTGTCACAACAAGTCGTGTATGCTGCGGCTCCCTTGTCTCTGTCTGTGTGCTTGAATTTGGTGAATCGAAGACGATTTGAGCAACAGACCGAGCAACAGATCGTACAACTGGATCACCGTATTCAAGCGCTTCCTCCTGCTGATAATGGGGCAGTGATGGAACAGATGACGCAACTTCGGCAACAGTTCACCACGATCGAGGCAACGACAGAAGTACGATCGCGTTTGGAGCAATTATTAGAAGAGTTCACAGCTTCACAACAGCGACAAATAACGAATCAGACTGAAGCGCGATCGCAGTTCTCACAGATTCAAGGAGAAATCGAAGCACTTCAGCGACAGTTCGGCGCGATCGAGCAAATTGAAGTCTTGGCGCAAATCGTGGCAAGTCTTGAACAACGAGCCGATCAAAGCGAAGTACGATCGCAGCTTTCTCAATTAAGTGAACAGTTCACGAACTTACAGAGTGAATTGCAGATTTTAATCGATCGCATTACAAGCAGACTGGAAGAAAAGATTGAGCGATCAGAAGTGCGATCGCAGCTTTCTCAATTGAGCAACGAACTCCGCACATTACAACATCGGCAGGCTGAACTACAAACACGACTGTCAGATCTTCAGCGAACAACTCCGCCTGAAATTGAATCGATCGACACTTCTGAAGACATTGCACCACCGGACACACCAGAAGAAACCGATGAGTTAGAAATCCTCGCGCTCAATCTAGGAATTGATTTTGGAACGAGCTTTACCAAGGTTTGTTTTCGAGACATTGTGAATGATCGATCGGAGATTGTGACCTTTAGTGATGAAGCGACGAACCTGGATGAAGCATTGCTACCGACAAAGATTGCGATTTTGCCTGATGGTCGATTGTTGACCGGGTTAACCGCTTCGGAATGGCAGCAACATGAGAATGCAGACTTCAGCATCGTGGAATTTATCAAGATGCGATTGGCTCACTTTGATTTACCGCAAAGCAGCGGAAATTGGAAGTTTGAGCAGATTGAAGGAGCAACTGAAGCAGAAGCGATCGAAGACCTTTGCGCGTACTATCTCAGTCGGGTGATTAGTCGCACACAGGCTTGGATTCGGCGTAATAAAGCAGAGTTGATTCTGAATCAGAAAGTTGAATGGTCAGCAAATGTCGGAGTTCCGGTGGAATACTGCGATTCTAAAGCGATCGATCGGTTCAGAAAGGTACTATCTCTTGCATGGTTACTGAGCAATGAGCCGCAAACTGAAGTGATAACACTGCAAAACTTACATGCTCAATTGCAACCGTTAAGAGCAAAATTAGAAACAGCACAAATCGATTGTCATGCAGTGCCTGAGATCGCAGCGGAAGTCTGGTCATTGATTAATTCACGGGAAGCAGATACCGGATTCTATGTGCTGTTTGACGTGGGGGATGGCACTTTGGATGGTTGCTCGTTTCAGTATCGGAATGATCAAGGCGAAAAGAAAGTCGATTTCTACTTTGGTAAAGTCAATCCATTGGGTGTGACTGCTTTTTCTCAAAGCTTGGCGGCAGAATTAGGCGTAACTGAAATTGATGTGAAACAAACGCTTTTTGGGGATTCTAAGCGGTTTGCAAATCAGATTCGAGCCAGCAAAAGCCGCAAAGCGATTCAACAACTCGTTGCTAGAGTGGTACTGGATGGAACCGATCTCTATAAAGAGCATGGCTTTCAACTCATGCCACATGGAATTAAGCGACCTTTAGATATTCGGATTGGCGGCGGGGGTGGACAAACCGCGTTTTATCAAACTGCGATCGTGAATACTTACCAAGATTTTCAGCACAGCAAGCGCGGCATTCCTGAATACAAACTTGCCTCACTGCCCACTCCCAAAGATTTGGACACGAATGGCATTGATTCACAAGAGTTTTATCGATTCGCAGTTGCATACGGATTGTCGATTCCTCAAGGGGAGCAGCCTGATACACGACTACCAAGTGAGATGGAGCAAGCTAGACCGAATCTTCAGAAGGACTCATCCGCTAATCCCTCAAATTACGACGAGATGCGAGGCTCATGGTAAGTGATATGAATTGGAATCCAGCGATTCCGGGTCAGGAAGTGCGCGTCAAAGCCAATCCTGGACACCGAGGTATCACCACCGGAAGGACTCGCACTTCTGGCACTCGATTGTTAGTTCAGGTGCAATTTTCACCGAACGAAAAGTCTTACAAGCCGTATAACCTTCTGGAACTGTGTGGAGAACCGGAAGGACTGATCAATCTACTCGAACAAGGTAAGTTTAGTGGAGCCGATGACTTACGACGGATTCTCACCTTTGAGAAAGTGAAGGGCGAGCTAACGAATATCTTTTACAGCATGGAATCGAGCAAGACCGATTTCTATCCGCATCAGTTCAAGCCTGTTCTTAAATTCCTCGAATCTCCGGTAGGGCGGTTGCTGGTTGCAGATGAGGTTGGATTGGGAAAAACGATCGAAGCAATGTATGTCTGGAAAGAGCTACAAGCGAGAATTGATGCACGTCGATTGTTGATTCTTTGTCCTGCGGTGTTGCGCGAAAAGTGGCAAATCGATTTACAACAGCGATTTAATATCCTTGCAAAACTCACTAGCGCTCAAGAGTTAGTTGAGGAAGTGAACTACGTTCTACAAAGTCAGTATCAACATTCATTCGTATGTATTGCGAGTTTAGAAGGCATTCGACCGGGATTAAATTGGGAAGATGAAACCAATACCAGCGCAAAAGCAGAACTCGCTAGATTGCTCGATCGATATTCAACGATCGAGGATCTCGGACTATTTGATCTCGTGATTATTGATGAAGCGCACTATCTTCGCAATCAATCCACTGCAACTCATCGCCTAGGACAGTTAGTGAGAGATGCTTCTCGCCATATGCTGCTCCTGACAGCAACTCCGATTCAAACTCATAGTACAAATCTATTTCAACTGCTCAAGATTATTAGCCCTGAAGACTTTTTTGATCAAACGATTTTTGATCAGATGCAAGCGGCGAATGCTCCATTGATTCAAGCGGTTCGATCGCTGTCTGTTCATCCGCCTGATTTAGTAACCGTCAGACAACACCTCGATCGAACATTGCAATCCGAGTATTTCCGAGACAATTCGGTGCTTCAGCAGATTCGCCAACAAGTGACATCAAGCACGATCGATTGTGATACCCAAGTTCGCATTAGTTACAAGCTCGAAAGTGCTTCATTGATTAGTCAATATCTCACTCGCAGTCGGAAACGTGATGTCATTCCCGATCGAGTCAAGCGCGATCCGCAAACTTTGAGAGTTCATTTTCAGCCGATCGAGAAGCAAATCTATGATTCTGTCACTCGCACACTCCGCCAACAGAGCAAAGGAAAACAAGGTGTTCCTCTATTTCGATTGATTGCTCGACAGCGACAAATGGCAAGCTGTTTAGTAGCTGCATTGCAATCTTGGTCGAATCAAGGCGTTCTACAAGCGGATGAATTGTTTTGGGAAGATTTTGGGATTTCAACTGAAATCGACGCGGTTGATGAT
>JADEXW010000277.1 GCA_015206935.1 Pseudanabaenaceae cyanobacterium LEGE 13415
TTTTAGGCGAACAAGATGCGATTTCCGATATTTCTGAAGTTGAAATCCCGATCGTATTGTTGCTCGATGATAGTG
Source organism: Pseudanabaenaceae cyanobacterium LEGE 13415 (assembly GCA_015206935.1). Taxonomy (GTDB): domain Bacteria; phylum Cyanobacteriota; class Cyanobacteriia; order Leptolyngbyales; family Leptolyngbyaceae; genus Leptolyngbya. The sequence continues at coordinate 76 of JADEXW010000277.1, forward strand.
CTGCGGTTTCAGAATTACTGCAATCGGGTATTCGTTCCATTTTGCCGATCGATGTCTCTCGTGAGCAACTGATCGAAGCGATTAAAGCGACTTCAGCAGGATTAACCGTGATCCATCCTGAATTGCTGGAATCGATGCTCATTCCGACAGTCCGATCGATGGAGCCTGTCCCATTAACGCCGCGTGAGATTGAAGTGTTAAAGATGTTAGCGGAAGGTTTAGGAAATAAAGCGATCGCGCAACATCTCAACTTATCGGAACATACAGTGAAGTTTCACATCAGTTCAATTTTTAGTAAGTTGGATGTTTCCAGTCGAACTGAAGCTGTGATTTTAGGGGCAAAACAAGGATGGATTTTGCTCTAAGCTTCTTGCACAAGCCGTAAGCTCGGTGCTTCTGTATAAACAAACCGTTTTCTGAGTTTGTGAATCGCTTCGATCGCATGTTGATGTTTCGCTTGATCGCCTTGAACAGAAAACAACCAAGCCGCTTCTTTCAAATCTCGAATTGCACCTGTTTTATCATTCATCGTGCTGCGAGCTAGACCCCGATGAAAGTAAGCTACTGCATTATGAGCATCAATCGTGAGCATTGCTGTGAAGTCGTCGATCGCGCCTAGTTTATTCTCAAATCGCATTCGTGCAAGTCCTCGCTGCACATAGGCATTCAAGCAAGTAGGATCAACTTGGATCGCATAGGTGAAGTCTTCGATCGCATTCACTTTCTCACCGATTTGCAACCAGATCACACCTCGATTGCAGTACAGCACCGGACTGCGACTCTCTGTGAGAATGGCACGATTGAGATCCGCGATCGCGCCGACATGATCCCCTAGTTCAAACTTCACTAACGCACGATTGTTGTAAGCGACACTCTGTTTTGCATCCAGTTCGATCACGTTGCTGTAATCCTCGATTGCGCCTTGTCGATCGCCCAATTCATACCGAGTAATGGCACGATTCAGATACGCAATCACGCTATTTTCTAGCACTGGATTGTCAAAGCGATCGATTAAACCTTGAATGACAGTCAAATTCTGAGTCCGAAGCCCGATCGCCATTTCAGGAAATGCAGTACTCGCAGTGGCAACCGGATGCAATCCTAGAATGCTATAGGTTGAATCGCAGACCAAAAAGTTCTCGCTAGTGCCCAACACTTTGAAGCGGAATTGAGTTGGATAGTTGCGCTTGAGTTGAGTTAACTGTCCGAGAATCTTTCTAAGGAAGTTTCTGGAGATTGATGGAATTTCTCGATCGTGAATGTATCTCGCTTGTTGTGCGGCTTGCTCGTCGCCCAAGTGTCCCCAACCAATATCGAGCGAACCTCCTCGATCGAGAAATGCTTGGAAGCTTTGGATTAATTCATCATCCAACGTCGCTCGATCGGGATAGGGAAAGACAACGATTACGCGCGATTTTGCTGAATTCAAAGCTTCCTTCAACACAGTTCGTGTATTCTCAAACGGATTCGTATTTTCCGATAGATTGAACAACAATTCGTATTCAGACTTTGCAGAAGTCGTTAGCTCTGCAAGTTGAGTTTCCGTCACTTCTAAGCGCGAGGTTAGATACTTAATCTGAGTTTGAAGCGCACTAGCATCGAGCATCTCTGGCAGGCGACCCATCCATTCAGATAAGTGCTTTTGTTGTCGATCGAGATTCTGAGCATATTGCTGCACACTCTCGAATTGTTCCTGCAAATGGCTCAGATGTCCATTGATCATTGTTTGCATTTCAGTGTGCAACTCAGCTAAGTTTGCACCACTAGAGAAGGTATCAAGGCGATCTTCAAGCTGTTGAACAGTTGCTTGTAGTTTCTCAACATCAACCATCGGAGCAGTTGGATGTCCTGTCGCTACCCAAGTCGATAGAGTATCCATCTGCTTTCGCATGATCGTGTTCATCGGTTTCAAGGGTGCAACCGTTTGTTCTAAGTTCTGATGTTGCTGGCGGATTTTTTCAACTTCAGCCATCAATTTCGCCATGTCCCGTCGAGAAACTAGCTCTCCAACCACTTTCACTAATCCATCGACTTCTTGCTTCAGTGCAGTCGCATCAAAGGGCTGAGGTAGACTATTCAACCGACGATGAATTTGATGAAGTTCATCTTGCATCACGCGCGGAATCACTTGTTTCTGACTCGTTGCAACTTCAGTCAGTTTGGTTTGTAGCTGTGCCATTTCAGAGCGCAATTCAACGATCGCATTCTCTGTTCCTTCGACTCGATGGTTCGTCGCCAATCGTCCCAAGTACTGTGACACTGTTGCCATTGATTCGGATAGCTGAGAGTACTTGGTTTTGAGATATGCCAGTTCTTTTTCAAGCTGATCAAAATCCCGCTCCTCGATCGCATTTAATCGACTAGAAACATTGTGCTGCAATTGTGCGATCGCAGTATCGTGTCGCTGTTGAATCGTTTTGCGAACACTCGCCAGATCCACGAAGCTGGGAAGAGTACGAACTTGTTGATCCAGCACTTTGATCTCATCAGATAAGCGCTGGTCAAGATGTGTAATGCTAATATTTGCCGCTTTCAAAGTCTCTTTATCGAGGCGGCGGCGATTCATCAAATTCAGTAACAATAAGCACGAGACAGGGGCAGCCGTAAATGCGAGTTGTTGAGATGCGATCGACGCGATCGAACCGAAACCTGAGCCAATCAATACCAAATATTCAACCAGGCTTAACCATTTTGCATCTTTCATATTGCCCCTGAATCCCACAAGTCACTGAGTCGTTAAAAGCACATTAGCGCTATCTGTTTCTACAGGCGCGATCGGGCTGAATCAGGAAATTGAACTGAGAAATTTTCTATGTCTAATTTGAAAGCTCTAATTTTTGATGTCGATGGAACACTGGCGGATACCGAACGCGATGGACACCGAATCGCCTTTAATCGCGCCTTTAAAGAATTTAGTCTCGATTGGAATTGGTCGATCGATTTATATGGTGAACTGCTCGAAGTGGCTGGTGGTAAAGAACGCATTCAGTACTATGTTCAGACTCATGGGGCAACCATTCCAGCAGGTGAAGATCTCAAAGAATTTGCTGCAAAAATTCATGCAGCAAAAACGCAGCACTATCAATCTTTAGTACAAGAAGGACTAATTCCACTGCGTCCGGGTGTACGGCGATTGATGACCGAAGCGAAACAAGCGGGAATTCGATTAGCGATCGCAACCACCAGCCGACTTGAGAATGTGATTACACTGCTCGAAACCGAACTTGCACCCGATAGTCCAACCTGGTTTGACGTGATCGCAGCAGGTGACATTGTGCCACAGAAAAAACCTGCACCCGATATCTATTTTTATGCGCTAGAGCAATTGAATCTAAGTGCAGCCGATTGCATCGCGATCGAAGATTCTTATCAGGGCTTACAGGCTTCTCTCGCAGCAGGACTCAAAACCGTGATCACCCTGAATGCTTATACTCGATCGCACGATTTCACTGGTGCTACCCTTGTGATTGATCAGCTAGGCGAACCCGATCAACCATTTGAAGTATTACAAGGAACCATTGAGCAGACCTACCTCGATTTAACTGGACTCAACCGCTTATGAACCTTCGTGCGCTCCCGTTACTGGGTCTATTGATTGCAATGCCTGCTTACGCGGAGCGGCTCGACCTGAAAAATCCAACCTGGAAAGAAGTTCCCGGAACTCAGTTCGATGGCACTGCTTATGTGGAAATGAATAGCATTCGTCGATCGGGACGAAAGGTAACTTATGATGTGGTGAATTCTGAAGCGGCTTATTCACGAGTGGAAATGGATTGCCAACGCCAACAGTTCCGCACTGTGAGAGTTGGATATTTTGAAACGCGATCGCGCATTAATTACAAACCGATTAATGATCCGTGGCTTAAACCTGAAACCGCTTATCATAAAGCTCTTGCCGCTTTTGTGTGCAGCTTAAAATAACGTGAGTTTTACGAGTGTTTTGCTTCGTTTGGGTCGGCTAATGCCCCCTAAATCCCCCAAATTTGGGGGACTTTGAAGGTAGAAAACGCTTTGGAATTCGAGAAATCTTTCTTGCTTAAAGTCCCCCAGAATGGGGGATTTAGGGGGCGATTCCCGAAAAAGCTGACACACGAATCATTCAGCGATCGCAGCTTAAAGTAAATGTCGAAGTATCACCAAATTTATGAAGTCGTGCGCCAAATTCCTCATGGTCAAGTCGCAACCTATGGACAAATTGCCGAACTCGCCGGATTTCCAAGACAAGCCCGTTTAGTGGGATATGCCTTATTCCGCGCCACCGACGATACTTTAGAAGTTCCTTGGCATCGCGTGATCAACGCCAAAGGAGAAGTTTCAATGTCCCCCTTTCGCGAAGGCATGGATTATATTCAGCGATCGCTTTTAGAATCCGAGGGGATCGAATTCGATACAAACGGTAAACTCAGCCTGACGCGCTACCGCTGGCAACCGGATCTCACGCAGTTTGGTTAAAAATCTCTAAAACCCGCTGACAAAACGCTTTCAATCTCGCGGCGGCTTCGGGTGCTGGCTGTCCTTCTCCTTCAAATAGCCAATTCTGAACCGTTGAAAACTGCCACTGCTTTCCCTTGTGGTCAAATCCCGCTGCTTCGATCCCGATCGCTCTTCTGATTTGCGTTTCTGGGTCGGAATGAAACCGAATTTGGACGAGTACACTGCGGCATTGAAATAGTCGGCTGCGTCCTGGAAAGTGAAAGCCAATATCGATCGAGTCAGGGTCAATCAGTTCGCGCGTATCCGGATCATTTGCCCAAGGTTTGAGATCCACTCGTGCGTCTGGAAAATCTGTTTTAACCAAATTGGTCACGGTGGCGATTTTGCCAGCGGCTTCTAAACTGGTTGCTTGTTCTGCTGCATTCACGATCGCACAGCTCCCCCAATCAAATGATATAAAACGTCATGATGTTATCTTTCCATGATAAGGATTTCCTTGATCTGAAGCGGTACGAATGGATACGAAAGAAAGTTCTTGACAAAACTTCAGATCTTGATGGTATATTACTAAGTGTGATGCGTTGGGGCGTCGCCAAGCGGTAAGGCACCGGGTTTTGGTCCCGGCATTCCTAGGTTCGAATCCTAGCGCCCCAGTTTAATGAAATCTAATATTTGAATCGGAGTCGAAGCGGTTTTGTGTAGAGGTGCGATCGACCAAAACTTTCGATTTCGGAATCTTCTATCGAATTGTGTCGCTTTCCAGTAGAATAGACTATTTGTGCGAAACAATCGAGTACACAGACATTATGGCGAAGCGGATTCAGCTTGTTCTGACGCAGAACGTAAGCAAATTAGGACGCATTGGTGACTTAGTAGAAGTTGCCCCCGGTTATGCAAGAAACTATCTCGTGCCTCAAGGCATGGCAACCACGGTGAACCCTGGGATTCTCAAACAGGTTGCCCGTCGTCGCGAATTGGAAGAGCAACGGTTAGCCGAATTGAAACAGCAAGCCGTTCAGATCTCAGCAGAAATCGAAACGGTTGGCGGATTTGATATCGAGAAACAAGCTGGCGAAAATGATGCCATCTTCGGAACGGTCACGAACCAAGATGTCGCAGAAGCGATCAAAGCAAAAACGAATCAAGAAGTCGATCGACGATCGATCACGCTTCCCGAAATTCACAAGCTCGGAGAGTACACGGCTCAAATCAAACTGCACCCAGAAGTCACCTCGAAAGTCGTGATCCGGGTCGTTGCTGCTTAGTACAAAATTACTAAGAACTTGCTAAGATTGGAAATAGCTGTATAGTTGGGGGTTGAGTTCTTTGATTGAATTCAGCCCCCCATACATTCTCGCCAATCGCGCTCCTCAGCATCATGGTTCAAGAATTTAATTTTCAACCCGTTAACGATCGCATTCCCCCTCAGAATCTGGATGCTGAAGAGGCAATTTTAGGCGGGATTCTTCTCGACCCTGAAGCGATTACGCGCGTTCTCGACATTTTGCGCCCTGAAGCGTTCTACAGCAGCGCTCATCAAGAGATTTACAAAGCCTTCGTCGCCCTTCATCAGCAGGGATCTCCAACCGATTTAATGAGCGTTTCGACTTGGTTAAACGATCGAGGATTATTAGACAAATTAGGCGGACAGTCGAAACTCGTTCAACTCGTCGATCGAACAGTGAGCGCAGTCAATATTGATCAATATGCAACCTTAGTCGTTGATAAGTTTTTGCGGCGGAAGTTAATCAGCGCGGGTCATCAAGTCTCACAGCTTGGACATGAGACATCAAAGGACTTAGAAAAAGTGCTGGATGAAGCCGAACAAAAAATATTTGGCATTACGCAAGTTCGACCGAATCAAGGCTTGGTTGCGACAGCGGATATTTTGACAAAGACGTTTGCTGAGATCGAAGAGCGATCGGCGGGAATGGCTTTACCCGGACTCGCTTCAGGCTTCTACGATCTCGATGGTAAAACTCAGGGATTTCAGCGATCGGATCTGATCATCGTGGCAGGTCGCCCATCAATGGGAAAAACGGCGTTCTGTCTGGGTTTGGGGCGAAATATTTCAGCACAGTATAAGCTTCCGGTTGCAGTGTTTAGCTTAGAAATGTCGAAAGAGCAGATCGTTCAGCGATTGCTAGCGAGTGAAGCGCGGATTGAAAGTGGAAGACTACGATCGGGCAGAATTGCCTCTCAAGATTGGGAGCCGTTGAGTAATGCGATCGGCAGGTTGTCAGAACTGAGAATCTTCATCGACGATACCCCGAATATTAGTGTCGTGGAAATGCGATCGCGTGCCCGAAAACTTCAAGCTGAACAAGGCGGCGCACTCGGAATGATTTTGATCGACTACCTGCAATTGATGGAAGGAAGCGGCAGTGAAAATCGAGTGCAAGAACTAGCGCGGATTACTCGTGCATTAAAGGGGCTTGCCCGTGAGTTAAATGTGCCCGTGATTGCATTGTCTCAATTAAGCCGAAGCGTGGAATCCCGTGCAGATA
>JADEXW010000027.1 GCA_015206935.1 Pseudanabaenaceae cyanobacterium LEGE 13415
GATCAGATTTGTTGTATTGATTGCTTCGATCTGATCCGGTTTGCAAATGAGAAGCTGATCTCTCACTTTGAAAGTTTGGAATGGGCAATGCAATTGTCGGTTGTGCCAATACTATTGTCGGGCAATACCTCTAATCTCAGAAGCTTCACTCGTCCCACTTCGATATAAATATATTTGAGTAACTGACCAGCTATTGGTGGTTTCATTGAGATAGTACATTGTACCTTTGATTACTTGCGGATTAGTAGACTGAGTACCACTAGCGCCACTGGGTTGAGTAACTAATGCGCTTACAAAGCCATACCTTGAAGGATTATCTGTAGTCTTAAGCCAGAAGAAGAGCTTATTTCTTCTTGGGACAATCACCGCAATGTCGCTGCTCCAAGAAATCTTTTGCTTTGAATAGGTTCCACTTTTAGTATCATTCACACAGGCACGTCTCCAGCCTTGTATATCAACAATGTTAGAATCTGACGACTGCACAATGTCAACTGTGCCAGCAATTGAAGTACATTGTGTATCAGTGTATTCGAGAATCTTCTCTTGTACTTCGGTTTTGTATATCCACTCACCCTTAGTGATGTAGAAAAGTCCTGAAACGGTTAGTTTATCGAAAGTCTTATGTGAGACAAGCAAGGCTTAGGCGGGGCAAATTGTGAGAGGCTTAAGTTCCTACACAAAAACAATCTCATGCAACTGCCCCATCTGTATCGTGAACTAATCGACCAATTCCGTCAATGGATTCAACCGCGTGACCAACGGCACTTGGAAGGCGTATCTGAAGCAGTCGCTGCGATTCTGCAATCCCAGAGCGCTTGTATTCATCACTGGTTGCCTTACTTGAGCCATCGGGGTTGTACTGCCCGCAGCCATCATGCCCGTTTGAACTACTTGCTCACCAATCCTCAAATCAATGCTGAGACGTTCTACGTCCCGTTCTTGCAGCACTTGTTGCAAGCCTTCATCGGCGAAGACATGCTGCTTACCCTCGATACCAGCATGTTGTGGGATCAATTTTGTTGGGTCGGAATCTGTCTGGTTTGGGGTGGACGCTCGTTTACCTTAGCTCAGATGGTTTTAGAGCATGGTAGCGCCAGCGTTGCTTTTGAGGCTTATCTTCCCGTTTTAGAACAGGTTCTTAATCTGTTACCGCCCAATTGTCGAGTCACACTGCTTGCAGACCGAGGCTTTGAGCATGGCGAGTTGATTCGCTGGTGCAATCAACAGGGTTGGAACTGGTCAATTCGTGCCAAAAGCAACCTCACGATTACTCTAGCATCAGGCATAGTTCAGTCTGTGACTCAACTTCTCCCTCCGGTTGAGCAAGCTTACCTGTTCCCAAATGTGACCGTCTTAAACGATATTTCCTGCCATCTCGCGACTGCTACATTACCTGGAGTCCAAGAGTCGTGGGCAGTTCTCAGCAGTCAACCGCCTTCACTGCTCACCTTTGAACGCTATGGAAAACGCTTTGGCGGCATCGAACCCCACATCAAGGATTATAAGTCTGCTGCCTTTGACATCATCCCGTCGCATCTGCGTGATGCAACTGCCCTCACCAGCCTCTTTATGCTCCTGGATATTGCGACCCTGATTGCGTTGATCTTAGGTTCCTTGCTGGTGCGTTGCGGTCTACGTCGAACCTTGGATACCCATCCAGAACGAGGGTTGAGTTTTCTGCAATTGGGCTTGCGCTATCTCGAACAACTCCGGCATTTGGGGCAACGGTTGCCACGCTTGGAGCCGTTACCTCATCGGAGTCCACCAGCAGTTTGCGCTTCTGCCAGTAAGCGCGATCATTTAAATTGTCGAATTCAATTCTCTAAAATCACTACATTCTCATCTTGAGACTGCCAAAAGTTTTCTACATCACTAAGCGTGATGATCTCGATCGGGTCTAACTTCTTTTACACCGTCACGCTGCCGTGTACTCTATGGTTTCTGGATAAGGGCAAGGCTGAAACGACGCGGAAGAACAAGGTGCTGTTCATTGATACCCGTCATATCTATCGCCAGATTGATCGTGCCCATCGTGAGTTTACGGCTGCACAACTTGAGTTTCTAGCTAACATCGTTCGGTTGTATCGGGGAGAAGCGATCGAGAATGAGTTTGACAGCGAATCGATGCTGTTAGAACAGTTTCCAGACCGAAGCTACGTTGATGTTCCGGGATTATGCAAAGTCGCCACGATCGGAGAGATTGAGGAGCAAGGCTACAGTTTGAATTCAGGTCGTTATGTAGGTGTAGCTCAGAAAGCGCAGGAAGAGTTTGATTTCTTCGAGCGTTTGGAAGAATTGAATGAAGAGTTGGAAACGCTCAACGCTGAGGCATCAGAACTAGAGCTACAAATTGCTGAAAACGTAATGCTGCTGCTAGAAGGGTGATTCTATGACTAGCAGTATCAAGTTTTCTAGCTGGACTTATGAAAGAATTGGTGATCATTGCACCGTTGGAGATGGCGCTCATGCGTCAATCAAACGACTGACATCTGGAATTATGTATCTGACATCAAAGAACTTTAAGGAAGGCAGATTAGATTTATCGAAGGTTGACTACATATCTGATACGGACTACTCAAAATACTTCAAGGAGAATTCAAAAGCTCTTACAAAACCCCAAGCTGATGATGTTTTGTTTAGCATTATTGGAACGATCGGAGAGGCTTACCTATTTCAGCCTCATGATTATTTTGGCATCTCTAGTAGTGTTTCAATTCTGCGACCAGACAAGGAAGTGATTGATCCGAAATATCTTTATTACTGGATTCGAGGACATATTTTTCAGAGTGCATTATACGCAATTAAAGGTGGCGTAGCACAGGGTTATGTCAGTTTAGAGATGATTCGGTCTTTACCCTTAAACTATCCTTCTTTAAGCCTACAGCGAAGAATAGCTGATATTCTTTCAGCCTACGATCGACTAATCGAAAACAACACCCGACGCATCAAAATCTTAGAAGAAATGGCGCAACTGCTCTATGGTGAGTGGTTCGTCAATTTCCACTTTCCAGGTCACGAAAGAGTGCCGATGGTGGAATCTGAACTAGGGCTGATTCCTCAAGGATGGGAAGTCGCACAACTAAGTGATTTGTACGATACAAGTTCAGGAGGAACACCTAGTAGAAAAAATATCGAATTTTATGAAGGTGGTAATATTCGATGGGTTAAAACTCAAGAACTAAAAGACGGCTTTATATTTGACACAGAAGAACATATTACAGCGATTGGATTGCAACGTTCCTCTGCAAAGCTTTTTCCGAAGGATGCGGTTCTAATAGCCATGTATGGGGCAACAATTGGGAAATTAGGTATTTTAGCTAACCCTGCTGCAACAAACCAAGCTTGCTGCGCTATTCTTCAGAAGTGCGACTCTTTCGGTCATGCCTACGCTTTCCTGTATTTACGTGCGAATAGAAAAGAAATTTTTAGTTTAGGAATGGGTGCGGCTCAACAGAATATTAGCCAGCAAGTTATCAAAAAATTTTTGCTGGTGAAGCCGAAAGACAGTTTGATGAAGCAGTTTAATGGAATTGTTTATCCCATCTTTGAACTGATTCAGGCATTACAGCAGAAGAATCGAAATTTGCGACAGACTCGCGATCTGCTCCTACCCAAACTCATTTCAGGCGAAATCGACGTTGAAACTCTCAAAGCACCCACCGCAGAAACGTTAGAAGAGGTGGAAGAGTTGGCTGCATAGACATTTCTATGATCGGTGTACGGGACAAATTGGGTACTTTGGTACAGAATAATATCTGTACACTGAGTATTCAAGATGTATGCGGAAGCCTCACCCTGACTCTGAAGAAGCTCTAGAAAACGCTGCCATATCAGAGATCTTCGATCAAATGCTCGGATGGGAGACGCGCCAATGCTACAAAGAAGATTTGGGAGAAAACGGAACTTTAGGTAGAAACAGTCAGGAAGAAGTCGTCTTGGTGCGCTATCTGAGAAGGGCGATCGAGAAATTCAATCCTAATGCACCCCAAGAAGCGATCGACTTAGCGATCGAGGAAATCACGCGCAATCGCAGCACTCTCACCCCTGCCAGCGCAAACCAAGAAATCTACAAACTCCTCAAAAACGGTGTCAAAGTTAGCTTTCGAGACGATGACAACGAAGAACAAGTCGAAACGCTTCAGATTATCAACTGGAATAGCCCCACAAGCAACCATTTCTTGATGGTGTCGCAGTTCTGGATTAGTGGAGAATACGGGCGTTGTCGGGCTGATTTAGTCGGCTTCGTGAATGGTTTACCCTTAGTCTTCATCGAACTCAAAGCTCATCACAAACGGCTGGAAAATGCTTACAAAAAGAATCTTTCAGAGTATAAAAGCAAAATTCCCCAACTGTTTTGGTACAACGCGGTTGTGATTCTGTCGAATGGCAGCAAGAGCAGAATCGGAAGCATGACCGCTTCATGGGAACACTTCAGCGAATGGAAGAAGATTAGCGACGAAAACGAAACGGGCATCATCTCACTCGATACCATTCTGCAAGGAACCTGTGATAAGCAACGCCTTCTAGATTTAGTCGAGAATTACACCTTTTTCTATGCTGCAAAAGGATCGTTGGTGAAAATCATCGGTAAGAACCATCAGTTTTTAGGAGTCAACAATGCGATTGAAGCGGTTCGTGAAATTCAGCACAATCAAGGCAAGCTAGGCGTTTTCTGGCATACACAAGGGTCAGGTAAATCTTACTCAATGGTATTTTTCACACAGAAAATCTTGCGGAAGCTGCCGGGAAACTGGACGTTTCTGATTGTGACCGATCGAGACGATCTTGACGAACAAATCTATAAAAACTTCGCTTATGCGGGGATTGTTACTGAACCTGAGCATAAAGTCAGAGCCAGTAGTGCAGCCCATCTAGAACGAATGTTGGAGCAGGAAGATCACCGCTTTGTGTTCACCCTGATTCAAAAATTCCGTACCGAAAAGGGTGAGCAGTACCGCAAACTTTCCGATCGTTCCGACATCATTGTGATTGCAGATGAGGCACATCGTAGTCAGTATGATACGTTCGCGCTCAACATGAGAAATGCCCTGCCGAATGCTGCGTTCATTGGGTTTACCGGAACACCCCTGCTGGCTGGAGAGGAGCGTACCCGTGAAGTGTTTGGCGATTATGTCAGCGTCTACAATTTCCGTCAGTCTGTCGAAGATCAAGCAACGGTGCGACTGTTTTACGAGAATCGCATCCCCGAACTGCAACTGACGAATGACGACCTCGATGATGATATGCAGAACATTATCGAGACGGCAACTCTTGACGAGGAGCAAGAAAAATTACTCGAACGCCAATGCTCTAGACAATATCAATTGATTGTTCGGGATGATCGATTAGAAAAAGTTGCAGCAGACATCGTTAAACACTTTATAGAACGCGACAGAAACAGTAAAGCGATGGTGATTTCTATCGATCGCTTTACGGCTGTGAAAATGTACGACAAGGTAAGAAAGTATTGGGAACAAGAAATCGAATCGCTAAAGAGACAGTTAGCCGAATCATCAGACCTCAGCGAATTCGAGCAAAGGCAACTGTCACGCCGCATTCGGGAACTTGAAGAAACCGATATGGCAGTCGTTGTTTCTCCGTCGCAAGGAGAAATTGAAGCATTCAGAGATAAAGGACTGGACATTGAACCGCATCGCAAGCGGCTTGTGAATGAATCACCCGGATTGGATGAGAAATTCAAAGATGCTGATCATCCGCTCCGAATGGTGTTCGTTTGCGCGATGTGGATCACAGGCTTCGATGTGCCTAGTTGCTCAACGATTTACTTGGATAAACCGATGCGGAATCACACGCTGATGCAAACGATCGCTAGAGCTAACCGAGTATTTCAATCAAAGCAAAGCGGTCTGATTGTCGATTACATAGGGGTCTTCCGCAACCTACAAGAAGCATTAGCAATTTATGGTTCAGCGTCCGGTGGGGGCGTTGAAGAAGGTGATACCCCAATCAAAGATAAATCTGAGCAAATTGAGCAATTGCGGGGTGCAATTTCAGAAGCATTATCGTTCTGCCAGTCGAAGCAGATTGACCTTTTCCAGATTGCTCAGACTCAAAATGCTTTAGTTCGCACAAGTCTTTGGGATAATGCTGTTGAAGCAGTCCTAGAAAGCGATGATACCAAGCGAACTTACTATTCGTTAGTCGGATACGTTTCTCGACTGTATGATGCCGTACTACCCGATGTTCGCGCCAATGAGTTCACCTTCGTTAAGATGCTGCTAGAGCAATTGATCGAAGAAATCTATGCGAGAACCGATGACCCCGATGCAACTGGGGTTGTCTCAGATGTGATGGGTGAAGTCGAAGACTTACTTGACGAATCGATTTTGGCGGGTGAATTTATTATTCATGCCAGCGATCAAAAGATTGATCTCACTCAATTGAACTTTGAGGAATTAGCCGAACGGTTTAATCGTGGACAGAAGCGAACTGAAGCCGAAAAACTCAAAGGTACGATCAATAGTCGCCTTCAGCAAATGGTCAGATTGAACCGAACTCGCATCAATTACCTTGAGAAATTCCAGGGGATGATCGAAGACTACAATTCTGGCTCTCACAATGTAGAAGTATTTTTCCGAGAACTGATTCAATTTGCTCAGATGTTGGGCGATGAGGATAAACGCAGAATTGCAGAAAACTTGAGTGAAGAAGAATTGGCGATCTTCGATTTGTTGACTCAGCCCAAACTCGATTTGACTGAAGGAGAGGAGCAAGCGGTTAAACAAATTGCTAGAGAATTACTCGAAACGCTCAAGCGCGAAAAGCTTGTGCTGGATTGGCGGAAGCGTCAGCAAACCAAAGCAGCAGTCGAAGTAGCAATCAAAGACATCTTGGACAAATTGCCCGATCGCTACTCTGCTGAAACCTATGAGCAGAAATGCCGCGAGGTTTATCAGCACATCTACGAATCCTATTCAGGACAAGGGCAGAGCATCTATGAGAGTGCGAACTAGCGGAAAAATATCGCTCGACGATGTATTATGCCCAATTGAGTAAGCGTTTCATCAAACCTATGAAGATTTATCTAGCAAGAGTAAAGTTGTCTAGACTTCTGCCAAAAAAATAGGCTTTTAATCTAAGCTAGGAATACAATGAAGCTGTTGTGGCAAAACCAGATTGATGTATTTACCCGATTCCAAGCGTGTAATTTATGAGCGCAACCCGCTTATTCAGGTTGCGTGTCAATTACGGTTTCCACCCATACTCAAAATTTCTCATCAGGAACCGATCGAGTTTCAAGATGAAATTCGATTTCAATACCCGCTCTTCGAGAGTACAAATGCTCAGTTTCCGCCTGAAATATCGCAAACAATACAGCAGCTAAATCTACCTCTGTTGGGCGAATCATCGCACATTTTCAAATCTGAAGACCAGAAATGGCAGCTATTTATTGCCAAAGATTTCATTACTCTAACTACCTCTGTATATGAGAGATATGAGCATTTTCAAGGACGTTTTAGAGAAGCTGTTGAAGTTTTTGAAAAAATATACAAACCATCCTTCTACACAAGAGTTGGGCTTCAATATCAAGACTTGATTATTCGCTCAAGATTAGGACTTGAAGACAGAAATTGGTCGGATTTGATTACAAAACATATAGCTTCAGAGCTTTACGATCCGGAACTTGCAGCATCAATTGAGTCGATTATAAAAAACTTAATTTTGAAGACTGAGCATGGTCAAGTCAATCTTAAGCATGGACTTGTTAGTGTGCAAGACCCAGAAACAAGTAGAAACGAGACTGCCTACTTGATAGATACCGATTTTTATACAGAAGCAAAGATAGAGAGGAATGGAGATGTCTGGAACATACTTGATCAATTCAACCAATCAGCCAGAAAGCTCTTCAGATGGAGCATTACAGATACCCTCCATAACGCACTACGTCCCCAGGCAATTGAGAATACAGGGGCATAGCCAGACTTCAACAGGAATTCCTACAAGCAACTTTGTTTTTGATAGAGAAAGTGGAAAAAATATCATTATTCACTTTCCATCGTTCGATCTGATGATGTCAAATTCTTCTTTATCTTTCAGGGCTGATCGGAGTCGTCTACCTGCAAGCAAAATAATTGCACTTCTAAAATGTTTGGCAATTATCCAATCTCTACCGGAATCTGCTTTGGAAGAAGCTGTTGAGGGACTTGAAAGAGTTGCCGATTTCTATTCCGATCGCTCTCCTCAAGCTGATTTACCGACTATTCCATCTAGTAGTATTAAGGGTAGAATAAAAGCGGCTCAAATCAGACCACCTATTGTTTTGGAGCCATAGCTTGTCCAGTTATTATTTGTTTCATGAGAAAACAAGCTATCTACCAGCCTTCAATCAAAGATACTTCTCTAAGACAAGGAGAAATACTGACAAATGTAGTCCAGTACAATCCTGTTGCAAGTGAATTATCACTAGAATCAGAAGAGCTAACCTTCGAGCCAGTGATTCACCCTTACGCGATTGTTGTCACCCAAGATTGCGATCTAGATTGGGATTACAATGCTAGACAAAACGATGCTGCTCAACCATCAAAACTGTTAAATTCTGTAGTTCTATGTGAAATCGCAACAGCGCAAGAAGTTAGAAATAGCGCAGGTATGAACAGTGGGGAATGGAACTTGGTTAAAACTCAGCGTCATGAACGGTTCTATTTCTTTGAAAGAATCCCTGGTGAATGTGAATTAGAACAAGAAGGCTTACCTGAATTAACGGCTGATTTCAAAAGAATTTTTGGAATCGATTCAGCGACCTTGTACCGTCAAATAGAGCTAGGAATAGCAAAACGACGAGCAGTTTTAGCCAGTCCCTACTTAGAGCATTTTTCTAGGCGATATCATAGCTTTCACGGCAGAGTTGCATTACCTTCCCAATACGAAAGCGAACGGGAAAACTAAAGGTTTGTTGTTTTGAGCGCTAATCGGACTTTTTCGGTCTATCTCTCTTGTTTTTCTTCTTCGGTGGCGCGGGTTTTGCTTTCTTCTTCGGGGGAGCAGGTTTTTTTCTGACCTTAACGACTTCAGACTTCGATTCGGTCTGTGCTTCTGCTTGATCATTTTTTGGTTTCCAACCGATGATCATTGCTTTCGTATAGCTATCGACTTCGTAAAAATCTCCGTAAGTATTTCTAAGTTCTTCAACAGAAATTCCCATATCAGATGCAACGGTAGTTTCATCTGGTAAGAACTTCATTCCTCGAATTGTCCCGACCAAAATTGCCATTCTCAGCCGCAAGGGATTTTGAAAATTATTCGACTTTTGCTCACGCTGCTGCTGACTATACTCACGCCAGCAATGATGAACTTGCCAAGGGTGTCCCAATTGATCAAATAGAACTGCGTCACCATAACCGTTCGTATGATAGTAAACTAGGGCATTACACCAGCGACAACAAGTGCGTTTAGTTTCTGCTTTTCTCAATTCACTGGTGAGTCTTATGTAGAGATTAGACTGGTAAGAAGACGATAGAGGAATTGATGACAAGTTGACGAAACCGCGATATCGGCTACCACCTGCATTTCCACCCCAACCACAATTGCAGCCTGGTGGATGATTCCATGCGTTGCACATCGCGTACCTTTGGAACTCTATGTGTCTAAGATTCCCCTGTCAGATAGGTAAGATTTCTGTGCAATCAGTGGGATCTCCGAATAAAACGCGATACGGAACCGAACAATCTGAGAACGATGTTGGAACGCTCGGACAAATGGAAACACCGTTGCTCGATTGGCATTCGATGTTCACGGGTCGGTGTCCTGAGTGTGAGATTACGATCAAGTTTCGTGAGCGATCGCTTTGGAAGTGCGATCACTGCGGATGGTGGGATGATTCACCCAACAAAATCTCCTAGTTAGGACGAAGGCGAAAGTAACCATTACGATTTTCCATGACTTGCAACGGCTTACATCCAGCATATTTCTGCCGCAAATCCTTGAGCGAGGTTTTCAAGTCCGCGTTAACACCTGCGCTATCTTTCATTTCATTTGCAAAGTTTTTGGTGCAAGTCGCCTGAGTATCGTTCGCGATTTCATGAAAATACTGGCGAATTGAAGAAGGATTTCTCCCGTTACTAATGGCTCTCAACGCTAAACCGTAATTCCTGATCTCGCTCGATTGAACTTTTTGATCCTCACCAGGTCTACTCTCAGTCATGTTTTGACTAGACGCATTTGCACCGATCGCTACCAGTGCTAGAAAACCTCCAATCATCCATCCCCAGGGCAATTCACTGAAGTCAAAAGACGGTTCCTGGTAACGATTATGGCTGCTGCTTGAATAAGTCGATTGCTGTGGCGGTTGAATGTTGAAACAATCCTTGACTTCAGAAAGAATCCAATCTAATGAAACGTTTCTGAAATCAAGCCACTCATGGCTACCCAGTCCCTTACATTTGAATCGCTCGAAATACTTATACAACTGAGATTTTGCTGATTGTGCATCATTCGTTGACCACTTATAAATCGGAACAAGACGGGTCGCGTGTTCAGTTTCAAGCCTTTTCACTCGTGTTTCAACGTCATTGACCGTCTTGGCAATCCGATAAAATCCGGTTGGGACACCGTTGTTGTTAACCTGTTGCAAAAGATATACGATTTCATTCATAGCGGGAGCGGTAGATGTGTGTGAAATTACTGATGAGATTATTGTACAGATCTCAACCAGTACAAATGTAGTGATCACCGTACCACCATAATTCGGCTGTAGAAATACTCTGTTTAGCCTTTTGAACTGGAACTTTCTTGAATAATCGTCTGAAATGTCTGTGTGAACAGCGAAACCAACGATCTATGTTAAATTCACAGCGATCGCTAAAAATTTGCTAACTGGTTATTGAACGTTAGGGGACTGCTAAATGCCCTCTAGTGGCTTCAGTCGATGCTTGACATAGTTCAGATAAGCACCGTCCTTGAGCGTCTTCTTGCCGTCGATAACGAAGGAATACTCTTCTTCGATCAGAACCATGTCTAAAATGCTCAGATCAAGCAGCATACGCATCTGAACACCGAATAGCTCGATCGAGCCAACACATCTTTCGTAAACGTCCAAGTTTTCCTCAAGAAAGCGCAAAATTTCTACTGCTTCGACGAATTCGATCGTATAGCCAGTAGTAGTGTAGACGGGAATCGTTTGCGGATAGTAAGTTTCTTCATCTCTACCCGAATAAATCTTACAACTATCCCAAGCAGATTTGATTTGGCGTGATCGCTTTCTGGCAGAATTCGCCAAAATCATGTAGTCATTCTGGCTTGTGAGAATCACGATATGGCGCGTACCTGCTTCATCATGAAATTCCCCGGCAACAATCGAGCGGATGATCGGAAACAGCAAGGTTTGACGACTCAGAATTCGGAGCAATCGTTTAAGCTCACGATCGACAACCGACTGCTTTGTATTCTTGGGCAGATAGGTTTTAACCTTGCAGCCATTGAGTTCCGGGGCGAAACGTTCGATGTAATATCGTTCCTGAATGTCTAGCTGATCAACTGGGCAGAGCTTCCAATAGATTTGATGACTTAGCTTTCGGTACGATCGTATTAGCTGCGGATATCGATGATGACCTTTGCCAGTCCATCGAATCCTTAAATTTGCGGCTTGCCCGACGTACCACACGAAATCATTAATGTCTGCAACAACATAGATACCTGAACACGATGGCAGTCTCGACCGTTCTTTTAGCGGTAGATGCTGCCAAGTTTGCCACTCCATGTCGTTGCAGTCATTCATGAGTTTACCTGCGAAAACCGCCGTTGATAGCAGAGTTCGCAATTTGAATCACTTGTTCCTTGCTACCGTTTTTGATGGTGACTTTATACAACACACCTCTTTCCTTCCATGATAGAAAGGCTGTATGGTAAGCTCCTCGAAAAAGTCTATACTGAGCTTTTTTGCCCTTTGCAAGTGTGACTCCTTCAACAAGCTCTCCATTGCTTCCTCGCTCGATGTTTCCGCCCTGTTCGGCACTAAATGAACCAAGGTAGCAGTAAGTTCCTTTACAGTCGGGTTCATAGACAAATGCAATCGAATAGCCTTTTGGCTCAACGGTTGTTTGCCAATAGATTTTGTCTTCCCCACTGAAAGGCAACCTTTCTGGTATGAGCAGTGGAACACGAACCCGCTGCAATGCTTGAGTGACTTGATTCACAGGAAGACCGACATCAGCAGATGCAGAACGAATTGTGAATGATGAAATACTTAGAGAAAGCGCAAAGCTGAGTGCTGATAATGCAATCGTTGAGGAGAGTTTGGAACGCATATTTTTTCAGATTGGAACGATCGTGATTAGTGTGCCCATTAAAAGCACAATCCATTTGCTGAAAAATTGGGCAATCTAGCTTTAACGATTTTGGATACAGCCATCATGCTCAACGCTAGAAAGTTTTTCTCTCACGCTACGATTGGGTTTGGTTTAATCGCGCTTAATACGTTTGCTTTCAGCCCCAATGTGCAAGCTCAAGACAGCGAGGATGGATGCGCTGGAACGATTGAAGCTGTAGCTTCGAGAATGTCGCGTGGGCGCAATTTAACCATTGATTACAATCGTCGTGATGCTACACGAACCTACGAAGATGCTCCTAGTGGACGACCGATCGAGCAAATTCTCCTGATGCGGGGTTCTAGCACTGATTCAATTCTCAATTCACCC
Source organism: Pseudanabaenaceae cyanobacterium LEGE 13415 (assembly GCA_015206935.1). Taxonomy (GTDB): domain Bacteria; phylum Cyanobacteriota; class Cyanobacteriia; order Leptolyngbyales; family Leptolyngbyaceae; genus Leptolyngbya. The sequence continues at coordinate 12,654 of JADEXW010000027.1, forward strand.
GCATTTATGCAAACTCGCGCCAAGATGATCATCGAAAGCTGTAAAGATGTTGGTGCTGTCAGCTTTGCTTTGAGAGGAAGTAGTGAAGCCGTAACTTTCGGTTTGATGCCAAACGGGACGGTGAGGAAGTTCTCTTGCACTGAATCTACCCCTGTTTCATGGCGGGAAAAACTTTGCGGGGGTTGGTAGTACACCTTGAATGTCGATTGAATATCAGTACGCCATCGGAAAACTCTGTGATCTCAAATTCGCGTAGGGGAATTCTTGAAGCATCCTTCACCAATGTCATCACATGAAAAAGTGGCAATCTCTTCTCGCTCTTGGCATTGCAACTTCGGTAGTTTGCACGATCGCTAACCCGCTTCGAGCATCGACAGCACTTCCTATGACTCTTTCCACAAGTGAAGGCTATTACACGATGAGGGTTCCAGACACGAACACGACTAAATCTGCCTATGGAGGACGATTGCGCGTCTACGATGTTCATGTAGCCAAGATGTTTGAAGTGACGCATCGTGTATGTGCAACAGGTCGTCTCTCTGGCGGTGCAAATTGGACTTATCTCGCTGGTAGTGGTGAAATCGATATGGGCAATTTCTACATTAGCTGTGCCTTGGCAAATGACATTGCCACTGCCTATGGACTTGGAAATCCCGAACGCACCACGATTCTTCACTTCGCAGGAGAAGAACCCGAAGGTGATCCTCGCACTGAAGGCGTTCCCATTCTGAATATCACCGGAGGTAAGATTGATCGCTGGATGAACTTTACCCGCAACTTCAAGCCCAGTAGATGATAGCAACAGCATGAAAAGAACAGTATCAATTGGATTCATTGTTGCAGCGCTATCGATTGCAAACGCGACTATGGCGATCGCTTTACCAGTTCCTAATCGAAATGGCGACTACACCAGTACAAGACGAGGAGCAGGTCATCAGCACTGGCAAGTGGTTGACCCCGATCCAGCAGGGCTAAATTGTCGCATGGCAAGGCGGTATCAGGGAATCGCTCTTGATGCCGTGAACACACCAGATGAACTGATGTCGCGAGACTACGCTTTTAACGTCAGCAGTTGGGAAGTAATTCATCGATTTCGCCCCGGTGAAAAACTTTGGGCAATCACCGGACACATGACGATTCAGCATATTCAGTTCGACGATCGAGGCAAGCCCTGGTTGGGAGTCAGAGTTCCGCACAGAGGAGGTGATGAGATCATCGATTGCTTTGTTCGCGCCAACCGTCGTTTTGTCAGACCGATCTAAGGTATTTCTGATTCGATGTGTTAGATAGCCTGTTTGACGTGGGTACATTACTCGTGTAGTCAACAAGTGACTATCAGTGCTGCCCGACGCACACGAGTTCGGGATGCGCCACACAATCTGAAAATAGATGCTTACTCTATTTTTCAATTGCATCTCTAATTTGTTCCGAAATCTGCTGAATTACCTTTGCCGCAAGTTTCACTTGAGATTTGAAGGCAAGCTGGAATGCTCGATGTCAATCTCATCAGATGGAGGGCAGAAATAGGGATGTAAAAGAGTGAGGGGAAATGTAAGGCAACTTCCAACCCCTCATTCATATTCTTCAACATCAATGAATAACCCCGCAAACAATCTTTCTCGCGTCTGTCCTTCTAAATGAGATTTTCCTCGTTGGGCTTGTTTATCAATTAGTTGCTTTTTATAGTCGATCGCTGCGTTTCTAGCACTTGCAAGCAGAGTGAAAACTGATTCGGTTTGTTCGGCAGCAATGAGCCTTTCTACTTCGCACAAATGGCTTAGACAAGCAATGTATGGGTCACGCGGGAACGATAGCTGATAACACCTAACATCGCGAATGTTTTCATCAACGAATGCGGAATAGGCATCTGCACGTTCAGGACGGTTTTCGTCATCGCTTTCGCCTAAAGCTTCAACAACTCTGATGACTGCGGCTTTGATGTCTTCAACATCCCGTTCAGCTTGCGTCATGACCACTTCTTGCAAATGTGTTGGAACATATTTGAAAATCAACTTCGTGGCTTTCCATTTGTCATAACTGTTGTAGGGAGGAGCGATCACTTCAAGAAATTGATTCTCATAGGATTTGATTTGCTCGACTGTAGCATCTATGAGGATGCGGAAATATAGCTTTGAAAAACGTTTCATAAAGTCTGAATTGCGCCGTTTCTCATGGGTTTGCCAACGTCCGCGTAGTCCATAGGCTCCTGCTCCCATGCCGATGTACAGAATCTCACCCCTGACATTGACAGCAAAGTAAACGCCCTTGTCAGTAGGCAAAGATTTTATATCATCAGCATCGACGTATCCGAATTTGATCAGCACTCATCGAACTCACTGCTACCGCTTCATGAGATTGTGCAAGTGAATTGATAGCAAGGGATTCTGCCTGAAGAAAGAGACGCATTTCATCACTCACCTACCCTTCTACACTCATGTCGTCGTTTTTACTTGATTAGGGCAAGAGCATTCGATCGAGAGGCTTAAGATGGAAAAGTTTTGAACAAAATGTGAAACAGATTAGTGCTTGATAAGATAATTGGTTTAGGGAAGAAACCAGCACAATCTCTATGAACACTCGCGATGTATAATGCGGAATGTTCTATGAACGATTAGTTTTCTTGTTATACATCAATCTTCTGGTGTTTCGTAGTTAATTAGACAGATTACGGATGTTACAAAAGAGCTAAACAATTCAGTAGCCAAATTCTGCAAAACATCGGCTCGATTTCAAAGTTCGTCTGGCAGGCTAATATACGATTTCTTCTAGAAGAAATTATGAAACCTTTGTGTATAATTTCGTCAACTAGGGCTACTATGCGATGGATAAAGCAAGATTGCCCCAATGAAAAATCTGAGAGCGTTAATCACAGTTTTAAGTTTTATCGGAGTTAGCCACTTGACTAACGCTCCGCTTGTTTCGGCACAGCAAAGTAATCGCACCCTGAGACAAGCTTGGTCTGATGCCAATGGTTTCGTCTCCTTTGGTTGGCTACGTGCCGAAGACGGAGGAGAAATTTATTCGAGCGCTGTGTACGTTGAGGTTAAACAAAATACCCTAAACATCTACAACACATACAAACTCGATCCGTTCGGGAAGAATGCAAGATGTGGTGGATTGGGTTGTGACCTTGGAAAAGGACAAGTCGTTGGAACCTTAAATTTTGAACCGCAAGGTAGCCAGTTCATCGTTCGGAATGCTTCCGGTCAAGCTAGTTTTCTAAAAGGTGCTAGATGCCGCGTTGCGGAAGGATACGTAAAAGTTTTGGAATGCACATCAACCCAAAATCCAGCTTCTAGAGCAGGGATGTCCAGCATCTTCAGGTTCACACCAGGAACTTAAGGGAGGTGCAAATTGTTAAATTTCGCGATCACCTGCCAAGCTGCTGATATCGCGTAACGGCTTGTTAATCCATCTGTGAGCGCGTTCAGGAATCGGTGAATGAAAACTTGCAGAAGGACGCTGCGTGACCGTTGAGTAACCGACGTAAAGTGCCCCTGTCTGAATTCCTGCTTGTACTGCTGCTTCGACTTCTTCGGGTGACTTACCTTCAGCGATCGCTTTGTTCTTGAAGTATTCGGCAGTAGCACCAACAATCTTGATCTGCCGCTGATGTTCAGCCCAGAAAGCAGGATCGGTAGGCTGTCCATAAGTCGTCTCGGTAAGGTATGATTTTCCGTCGAGCAAATTTTGTTCTTGACGTGCAAGGTCTTCGTCTTCTGGTTCTTCTTCTGGTGGCTGAGTGACTGGCGTGATGCTGATGCGTTCGACGATCGTGCGATCGAACGTGGGTGGTTGCAGCTTGTCAGGTACTTTATCCACGATATTTTTCTCCGATTATTTTTAGTACTTCACTGGGTAGCGACACGCTGGCATCCGCTTGCCACTCGTCGATCGTTCTGATCTGCTCTTCTTCGCCAACTTTGCGTCGAATCCAGCTACCACAATCACTCACTGACCAATAAATCAATGATTCTTCGACTTCTTCTGACTCTGACAAGATCGCTTCGTTCTTCAGCGGTGGCAGTGCGGGTAACTCTAGTATTTCCCCGGTACTTAGTCTGACCGCTAACTTGAACGCCGCTGCTACGTCAGAATCACGCAGGAAAGCCAGTCTATCGGGGTTATCGACTGAAAGCCTGTTGATCTTCGACTGATAGCTTGTATCGGGGTATTCCGCGTCAGAGTAGGCTTCGTAATCCAAACTCATGATCACAGGAAACTTGTCACACAACTTTGACACGATCGAATTGTCAAGATTTAACTCAGGAGTCAGATTTTTAGTGAGTGTCTTTGTAGTCATCGTCTTGATTGTGCGCTGGAGAAAGATCGATTCCGAGAGACTTCAAAGTGTCCAAGTCTGTTGGACTCAGAGAAGTCGTTTCGGAATCGATGAGAGCCGCGAGGGTGAGGTCGTCTGCGTCGTCTTCGGTGACGGATTCGATCGTGTTTGTGGTGGTGTTTGCTTTTCGCTGGAATTTTTCTCGAAGCACGATCATTGGCTGAAGTGAACTCATATATAAAATCGTTGCGGATTCAACCAGTGAAATACGCTGTTGCATCAGCAAAGCAAGTGTGGTGCTGAGTTCTTTCAGGGTGTTCGCTGCGTTTGTCGAACTCTGAAGACGTTTCACACGTTCGATTTCAGTGTCGAGATGTTGAACCGTCACAAGATTGTTCTTGCAAACGCTTACCCCCGACAACAAAATCTCTAGATGCAAATTTTCGACGGTGGCAATTGCGGTAGCGATTGAGGCTGAGTGATCGGGTTGTGACATGGTGATGCTGCGAAAAAGCTAGTTCTACTCGCGTTGAAACGATTGTAGAACTAGCTCGAAGAAAAGTTGAGATTGCGGTTGTCGAGTGTACAGATCAAACGTTGATGCCACGCGCACGAAGCTGGCGGAATTGTTCACGCTCGAATTCGTTCTTGGCGATACGATCACCGATCGGCGGTTTGGGTTCAGGTCGGTTGGCTTCGTGAATCTTTAATCGCTTCAGACTTCTCCCCAAAGCAAGGTCAGACCGTTCAGCCAATCCAAAGTAAGTCTTCACGATCGCAGGGTCATGCAAATGCACTGCTGCCATTTCAAGACAACGATTCCTGAACGCTTCCCATGCAAGCGCTGTTACACGCTCGTTATCCTC
>JADEXW010000986.1 GCA_015206935.1 Pseudanabaenaceae cyanobacterium LEGE 13415
GGGCAGAGTTCAGCCGGTCGGTTCGCTCCTTAACTGCACTCCGAAACGCTCCCAGAGTTCTTCTCCGCGCCTCGTAAGCCTTACCAGCAGCTGCCTTGTTTTCAGCCTGGATCGCGGGCAGGAGCTCTTCGCGAATAGGAGAGGCGTGCCCATAGTACCGCCGGGCAAGAGTTTTCAGTAGATCTATTATGAGGATCTGCATTGCCCTGCTTGCAGCATTGTCAATCAGACCCTCGCGGCCAGCCTTATCTCTGAGATTAGGGTTCTCCGCGCGAGTAATTGCTATACGTCCGAACAAACGCCGGCTTGCCCAGAATTCACGTCCGGCATGAAATTGCCTACGTTCTTCGATTTTGAAGAAGTCGTTCTCTGGGCGGCCATAAGGCATGACCCTGAGATCATCGCGGTAAACATTAAGGCCAGAGTGCCCCCGCGCACGGTCAGCAACCTTTGCATGCACGTCGGGAGACAGGATTGAAGATTCTTGCTCCGGTTCGAATGCACCTATGCACATCTCGAACGGCCCAATTCGGTCGCGCGAGGATGTGGGAGTTGGTTCAGCAGGAAGAATCTCGATGTCACCGAGGTCTTTTCCGAATGCCCGCACTCGGCCGCGAAAGATCCCATACTCATCGAAACGCCCTTCGAAGAAATGGTCTAGGCTTTTCAGGAACGAGAGCCCGTATTCCTCTTCACGTTTTACCGGCTCATGGGTGCCCTCACGAGCATGTACCACGACCCGGTAATCAAGAGCTTCGAGAGCTGTGGTATAGGGATCAGAAAAGCCACTCAAAGTTCGTACAAGTGACGCCTTTACGGCTTGTTGTTCATCTCGCACACTATGTGTGTCGAGAACCCACGCGGATAAGAAGCGGTTGATATCCGCAAGCATCAACGCCGTGCCTGAATTGCTACTGCCACTCCAAACCGGCCAGTCATTTAGATGACTCATGTCCGGAAGCCCCGCCTGAGCGAGGTTTCTTATTCGGGTCGAAGTAACTTCGTTCTCTGGGTTATTACGCCGCTCAATATCATCAAAGCTCCTCCAAGCTACCTTGAGCCTCGCCTGCCGGTCACTGTCCCCATCGTCGCCGTCAAGGTTCTCCAATAGTCCGGCACGCAGGCGTGTCAGAACTTCTGGTAATTCCTTGGCCTCGTGGAATTCCGAAACGGGTATGCGAACATCTTGCAGAAGGAGATACGGATTCTCGAACAGCCGCCAATCAACAAGACCTGCGACAAATGGTGTGTCTTCACGTTTTGATAAGACGAGTACGGCTGAACCGAGTGCGGCAACCGAGAGTCGACCTATTCCCTTTTGACCC
>JADEXW010000987.1 GCA_015206935.1 Pseudanabaenaceae cyanobacterium LEGE 13415
AATCAGAAGTTATTCCAGCGTTTGAGCCTGCCTGATGTGCTGAATTTCCTCGATCGTCAAACCAGTGACTTGTGCGATCGTTTCATCGTCCATCACGCCGATCATTCGCTGAACCATCTCTAGTTTTGCCTGTCGCTCTCCTTGCTGAATTCCCTGTTTAATTCCTTGCTGAATTCCCTGTTTAATTCCCTTCTCGATCGCACCTCGCTGATCCTGAATGAAGAATAATTGATGTTCTAGCTCATCTAATTCTTCTGGAGTTAGCGTTGCTTGATTTGCTATCTCAAACGCTTGCTGGATTTCACTCACCTCGCCCATGTTTTCTGGGACAGTGCGTAAATCTGTAGCATGTTGAAGGAAGTAGATCCATTTGTCTGTTAGAGTTTCCAACTCCTCTAAGGTACGAGTGAACTTTGGTAACTCAACAAACACGAGTTCGATATCCTCGATCGGATAATCAACCAAATATTCCTTCTCTTTCAAAACAAAGTGAGAAATCGGATTCTCAATATCATCAAACAATCTGAAATCTGTGATCGTTAAGGCAATCACTGGATTCAGGCTAAAATAAGGTTCTCCTGCACTCAGTTGAATCGAGTAAGCTTTCGCAGCATTGTAGAGAATTCGTTTCTCAAAGCCTTCGACATTCAAAACCTGCATCTCAATGATGACCGTCTCACCTGTGCTGAGTGAGGCTTTCACATCGAGATACGTATCTTTAACGCCGCGAAGCCTGGGCGCTTGATACGGATTCAGAATGGTTAGATCTTGAACGATCGATTCCCCTTTATAAAGAATCGCGTTCAAAAAACTGATTAGGATTCCGTGACTTTGCTCAGAGCCGAAAATCTTCTTGAAAGCAAAGTCCGTTTTAGGATTGATGAAAACCACGATCGCGCTCCCGATAACGCTCTGAATCTAGCTTAACGTGCGCGATCGACGATTAAATTTTTCTGGTTTCGCAAGTGGCTTACCGACTGCCACACGCGGTAATCGGTGTTTAAATCCGCAAAGGATTTCCCAAGAAATTGTTCCTAGTAAATTCGCCCAATCGTCCGCCAAAATCTTCTCGTTGCCGTCTTGACCTAATAAGGTGACAACTTCCCCTTCTTGCAAAGCTGGAATGTGACTGACATCAAGCATTAACTGATCCATTGTGATCGAGCCAATTTGTTTGGCATGTTGTCCCCGAACGAGAGCCATCATTTTGTTGGATAAATTCCGGGGAACTCCATCTGCGTAACCGATTCCAATGACCGCAATTTGAGTTTCTCGATCGGCAATAAATCGATACCCATAACTAACACCTGTTCCAGCT
>JADEXW010000988.1 GCA_015206935.1 Pseudanabaenaceae cyanobacterium LEGE 13415
GTGTTTATTGTGATGGTCAAGTGCTGGTCACTTCTGACGTTTTGGGATTGGGAACGTGGAAGCCGAAATTTGCGAAAACGTATCTCGATTTGAATGGGTTAATTACTCGATCGGTACAGGAATATTGCGAAGATGTACGATCGAGGAAGTTTCCATCCGAATAAAAAATGCGGAGCTAACTCAAACCCCGCACTTCTCAACTTCTAGACTTTCATTGCCTTCGCTAATTCCGCTGCCACTTCAGGACGCGAGAACTCAGGCGGGGGTAATTCTCCACGACGCAGCATTTCTCTCACTTTCGTTCCCGACAAATGAATGCGCTCTTCAGGCGTACTCGGACTGGTTTTCGTGGTTGCCATTCCTTCAGTCCGCTTGCAATAGAAAGCGTGTTCAAATTTCAAGGGCTGAATGCCCAATGCAGCGGGATCGAACTCATCGAAAATATACTGAGCATCGTAGGTTCCGTAATAGTCACCGACTCCTGCATGGTCACGTCCGACGATGAAATGCGTACAGCCGTAATTCTTCCGAATCAACGCATGGAAGATTGCTTCACGCGGTCCGGCATAGCGCATTGCAGCGGGATTGATTGCGAGAATCACTCGATCGTTGGGGAAATAATGCTCTAGCATAATCTCGTAACAACGCATCCGAATGTCTGCCGAGATGTCATCTTCTTTCGTCGCGCCGACTAACGGATGCAGGAACAATCCGTCTACGGTTTCCAACGCACATTTAATAATGTACTCATGCGCTCGGTGAATCGGGTTGCGAGTCTGGAAGCCGACGACAGTTTTCCAGCCTTTTTCCTTGAACGCTGCACGAGAAACGGCGGGATCGATCTGATACGTCGGAAACAATGGATGCGGATCGCGATCGAATAACCAGACATCCCCAGCTAAATTCACATTCCCCTGACGGTAAACCACTGCCACACCCGGATGCTTTTCTTCATCGGTGCGGTACACCTTGACCGCTTCCCGCTGCTTATCGTAGGTGTATTTTTCACTCAACTGTAATACGCCAATATAGCGACCGGTCGGATCATCTAAGCGCACGTAACTGCCTTCTTGTAGCGGCGCAGCGACTTCTTCTGTAACCGAAAGTGTGATCGGAATCGACCACGGCAACCCATTTGCCAAGTGCATTTCTTCGACAACGCGATCATAGTCGGCTTTGCCCATAAAACCTGTTAAGGGGCTAAATCCACCGATCGCAATCAGTTGTAAATCTGAAACTGCCCGTTCGTCGAGTTGAACGCGGGGGAGAAAGTCTGCTTTAGACAGAAGCTCATCGCGCTGAGTGCCAGTG
>JADEXW010000989.1 GCA_015206935.1 Pseudanabaenaceae cyanobacterium LEGE 13415
CGCCCCCACTCCAGTTCCGTCGGCACCTCGATTCGCTTCCCCCACACAAGCTATTCCCACCGGATTACGCCCCATTTCAGCCGATGTCTTCACCTGGCAAATGAGCCGCATTAGTGCCGATCAGCGTCTCACTCGTCAAATTCAGCAAGGACTGGATGCAATGGGGCATAATCCAGGTCCGATCGATGGACTTTGGGGCGGCAGAACTCAGGCAGGATATGTTGCATTTTCGAGAGCGTATGGATTTAACTCCAATGAGCTCTCACCGCTTGCCGCATTAATGTTGTTAGAGCCTGCAATTCCTCGGATTTCGGTGAATCGTCCGATTCGATCGCTGACGGCTCAAGATTTTCAAAATGTCGCTCGATCGATTGGGTGTGAAGTGGCAGCCGTTCGAGCCGTAGTGGATGTGGAAGCCGCTGGTTCAGGATTCCAACGTGATGGCAGACCGAAAATTTTGTTTGAAGCGCATTGGTTCTCAGAGTTTACGAATGGGCGATTTGATAACAGTCATGGTGATATTTCAAGTGCGGTTTGGAATCGTGCTTTGTACATTGGTGGAGCTGGAGAATGGGATCGGATCTATCGCGCTGTGAATCTCGATCGTGAAGCGGCTCTGAAGTCTGCTTCTTGGGGGCTAGGTCAAATCATGGGCTTTAATCATGGTGCGGCAGGCTATCGTGATGTCGAAACCTTTGTTCGAGATATGCACGACAGCGAAGGAAAACAGTTGAATGCAATGTTTAATTTCATCAAGAGCAATGGACTCGATCGCTTTTTGATTAACCGCGACTGGGCAGGATTTGCACGTCGGTACAACGGGGAAAGCTTCCGAGTCAATCGCTATGATGAAAAGCTGGCAGAGGCTTATAACTATTGGCGGAATGCAGCTTAGGATTGTTCAGTAAGCCGCACAAAAACACCACCGCGCTGAACTCCAGAACGATAACCGTAATTGCTCACGGCTAGGGATCTTAAGTGTTCAAAAATCGGCTCTCCTGCGAGTTCAGCAACTTTCAGAATGGGGAATTGTTTTTCTAAGATCGGTTGTGCGGTTTCCCAATCCACATACAAATATCCAGCATTCTCTTTTTGTAAAGCTGCGATCGCTTGTTCAAACGATCTGTTATTTGCCAAAGTTGTCTTCTTCGCATTCAATACCGCAGTTATCGCATCGATCGAAGTTGCGAAAATCTCGTATTTGCCGATCGCAGTATGCACTCCAATCACTTCAGCATCAATTTTCTTGTCTGATTTGGCTGAATCCAGTTTTGTCCACACTGAAACAGGTTGATCTCCGACTTGAAC
>JADEXW010000028.1 GCA_015206935.1 Pseudanabaenaceae cyanobacterium LEGE 13415
TGTATAAACAGTAGGAATTGGGGGTTGGGGGGCTTTCTCGAAGTGCCCTAACTAAAATGAATGCGGCTATGTTTCTTCTGTTTCCCCGTAAATACACCGTTACCAACAAGCAAAAGCCTCCAATCTTAAACACGATCGAAGGCTTTTTGCAGAATGGAATTCAAAATCTAAGCCGCAATCACCTGTGTTAAAGGTTGCCAACGGAAATAACGCTCTCCGCCCACCTCGATCACGACCTTCACACGCGGTTCAATCTTCGGCAAATTCGCCAAATATTCAAGCTCTTGGCTCGACAAAATGTGCCCTTCAATAATCCAGAGCAACAAACCCTTAGATTTCGGCGGCAATTGCTCGATCTGCGTCGTCACGATCGGCGGAATAAAATACGTATACCCAACTGCCGCGCCCGATCCCGTACTTTTCTTACCCAAGTGAGCCGGACGAACCCCATGCACTCCGGTCAAATATGCCGCCACATCGCCCAATCCCCGCGCCGTAATGCTGAGAGATTTATAGCCAGCACTGCGAATTCGACGACGATATCGACCTTCAAAGCCACCTTCAAGCGGCACATAAGCAGCGATCGCGCCATGAGTTTCTAGGTCTTTGATCAGTTGTCCACCAGTGGTCAAAAGTGCCATTCGCCCGAACCTTCCTACAATAACGAGAGTTACAAATGCTATCTCAGACGCGAAGCATCCATTGATATTTTAATGGGTTATACCGCCAGAAACTTTCAGGAATCTCTATATTTGGTATCAACTACTCACAATTTGAGTCGCCAGCGATCGAAGTGCGATCGATAAAGGATGCTCTGGATACTGTAAGCAAAATAATCGAGTGCTGCCTGCTTGCGCCATTTCCTGTGTCCACTCAAATGCGCCTGCAACGGGAATTCGATACGCTCGTTCGACTTGATCTCTTAAGCTCTGAATCTGCGATCGATCCGCAATTTGATTCAAGATCACTCGGACTGAGCCACCAAATCCTCTTAATGCAGTCGAGATTAGAGCAGTTCCCTGAAAATCTTGCTGATCCGGTCGCATGACTAGCAGAATCTGATCCGCAAATGTTGTCCAAGCGGTATCGATTCCGGGATAAGTATCAATCAGCAAATAGTCCAAATCCAAGGCTCGAATCAATTGCTGACTGCCTTGTTTTAGGCGTATGGGATCGTAGCGTTCCTTCTGCAATTGCGTTAATGCAGGAAGGGTTGCACTTGAAGGAACAATAAATAGCCGACCTCGATCGCTTAGTAAATGTGTGGCATCGTGGGCAAGTTCTGCGATCGGTTGCTCTTGTTGTAAATAAGCAACATTGAACGATCGAGTCAGTGCATCCCCTGTAATGCCAAAGAGCAAATGCAATCCAGGCGTATACAAATCAGCATCAATTACGCCGACTCGCGCTCCACGCATTGCAAGTAAAACGGACAAGTTTGCAGTTAAGCTTGATGTTCCAGATCCGCCTCGGTAGGCGTGGAGAATCACAGTTTTAGGCATTGTTGTAAAACCTTATGCACAGGATTGAATCGTTGCCAGACCGTGCATCCCTGTTCTCTAGAGTAAACAAATTTGCTTCTAGTTTTCTTCTTTCGTTGTTAGATAAAGACTTTTTTAAAATTCTCTACCTGTAGACGGGTGAGTTCCCTCGCTAGAAGATCTATTTGTATACAGTATACTTCTAATCAGAAATAGTATTAAAGTATACTATTCCGTCGTTTTGTATACAGGATACTCTTGCGATAATGAGCATAGCCCTACCTGAATTGAAATTATGAATCAAGCGATACCTCTCCGACAAAATACCCTTTGGCTGATTACGATCGCTTGTACGATTTCGATCGGTAGCATGTATTACAATCAGCCGCTTTTAGCACTGATTAGTACGGAGCTAAATGCAGATGTTAGTGCAGTTCCAACCCTGACTCAGATTGGATATGCGATCGGGCTTTTGTTATTCGTGCCTTTGGGCGATTTGATTGATCGAAGAAAGTTGATTGTTGGGTTAAGTGGATTGAATGCGATCGCGCTAATCTTGGCAGCAATTTCTCCAGATTTGAATGGACTGTTAGCGGCAAGTTGTGCGATCGGGCTAACTGCCGTAGTTCCTCAGTTATTAATTCCATTTGCAACCCAGTTAGCGGATGCAGAACAACGAGGAAGAATCGTTGGAACTGTGATGAGCGGCTTGTTAATTGGAATTATCTTGGGTCGAGTTGCAGGCGGACTAGCAGGTGGATCATTTGGATGGCGATCGATCTTTTGGATTGCCGCAGCATTGATGATTACATTGGGATTAGTATTGCTAAAACAGTTACCCTCTACAGTACCTCCAGCGATTACAGGTTCATATTTTGGATTATTACGATCGTTACCAAAGTTATTTGCAGAACATTCTGCATTGAGACAACGATCGATTGCAGGAGCGATTCTGTTTGCATCTTATAGCGGATTCTGGGCGGTATTACCGTTTGTGTTAGAACGTCCGCCCTTTGAATTTCATAGCGAAGTTGCTGGATTGTTCGGCTTAGTTGGAATGATTAGCGCAACGGCTTCTCCTTGGTTGGGACGGATTACGGATCAAACCAGTCCACGATTAACGCTGAAAATTGCGATCGGGCTTTTTGCGATCGCGCTTCTAGTTCTCTGCCAGTTTTATACAACGCTTTGGGGATTAATTTTAGGCGCAATCTTATTAGATTTAGGAACACAGGCGGGGCAGATCTCGAATAAGGCGAAAATTTATAGTTTACCGATCGAGATTCATAATCGTTTAACGACGATTTATATGGTGATTTTCTTTACTGGAGGCGCGATCGGCTCTTGGTTATTCGCTTACGGTTGGCGTTTTGCAAGCTAAGGTAACAATACTAACCGTATTACTTAACGAGATAAGCATACATAAGTTGTTCTCGCTGCGGTTGAATCGGCTAAAGCCCCCTAAATCCCCCAAATTTGGGGGACTTTGACGGTGGAAAGCACTTTGGAATTGAAGAAATTTTTCTTTCTCAAAGTCCCCCAGAATGGGGGATTTAGGGGACACAAGCTGCCCAAAACGTAGCGTAAGAGAACTGCTGTATGTACAGTCGCGATCGCAGGCTTGATTGCAGAAGGGGCAAGACTCATCGATCGTGATAATTCGTCAAATAAATTCAAATATCTATCTTGAGAACGACGAGATTTTTCTTGTATACTGCATACGTGAAGACAGGTTTGCAATCACTTCTACATCCATTAAAGTAGTAAAAAAGTATTGTAATACTCGATACTGATTACATTGCTTCAGATGTTGTAGAAGTAACTAGAACTTGTGATTTTGTACGATGTAGCTTTGTATTTCTGATAGTGTTTTGCGTATTTTTCCCGAAACAGCTTATATCGAAAGATGGAGAAAGACAGCCGTATGTGTCGCTTGCTTCGCCATCGCTTTAGGACGATCGCAGTCACCGTCTTCCTAAGCGTAATGATTCTTATTGGATTTCCTACTCGCGCAGAAGCGATGAAAGCTCCAAAAGCGATCGCATTTGATCCGAGTGCAACTGCTGTGAATGTGGCAGCGATTTACGAAACCACATCCACCACACAGAAATCGACGATGAAATCAATCAAAGGTACAACCAAAGCATTCAAAAAAGCGCCTGGATATGGAGGATCGGCAGTACTGCAAAGTGATGACGGAAACCGCTTGATTGTTCTCACTCAGTGGCAAGATCTCGCAAGTTATCAAGCTGCGATCGCACCTCCATCGACTGAAAGCAGCAAAGAAACGAAAACTGCGATCGCACCTTCGCGCACCGTCGTTTTTGAAATTAGTAAAGCTCAAACTGCTCGTGAAGGACTAATTCCAGCAATCAAAGGAAAGCAAGCCGTAGTCGAATTTAGCGAGTTCAAGTTAAAAGCTCCTGAAGATCAAGCAAAAGTTGCTGCAAGTGCTGAAAAGCTGATTTCCTCGACACTTCTAAAGCAACCTGCACCGCAATCAGTCGTGCTATTGAACAGTACAGATAGTACCGATGTTGCACTGATGGCGACCTGGAACTGTACGGCTGACTTTGCAGAAGGGGAAAAGCCGCCAGAATTTGATGCGCTAGATGCTGAGATAGCTACTCTGGTCGATGCTGATCAGCATCTCTATGACGTGGTAGGCATCTTACCTGCGGAAGTTAAAAAACCGAAAGAATCAGAAGAATCTTAAGTACGATCGCGACGATCGTACCTTTTCCCAGTCTCTCTTATTTCCCAGGAAGTATCTATGACTGTCAGTTTGCCCGACAAAGAACAGTTCAGTTTGAGTGCATTTTTGACAAGTGATGGTCCTGCCCGATTTTTGCTTAGTTGGGTTGCAGGATTTGTTGATACGGCTGCGTTTATTACACTGTTTGGCATCTTTACCGCGCATGTGACTGGAAATATTGCTCTAGCAGGATCAGCATTTGCGAGTGAGGATCATCTCACGACAGTACTACGGCTCTCAATGTTGCCCGTTTTTATGATGGCGGTGATTGCAACTTCGCTCATTGCTCGATTTACGAGAAAGCAAGGTTGGGCGGTGTTGCCTATGTTGTTAGCTGCAGAAGCGATCGCGCTTGGAATTTTTATGATGGTGGGATTGCAATATTCTGCCACATTAATCATTGATGCTCAGGACTATTTGATGCTTCCGATCGCGGTAACGGGTGTGATTGCAATGGGCATTCAAAATGCACTGATGAAAGAAGCGGCTCCTGCGTTTACGGGATTTTTCCCAACAACGGTGATGACCGGAAATTTCACGAACTTCACAATCAATTTAGTTCACTATGTCAGTGCAAAACTCTCGAAACAGACTGAAGAAACTCAAGCAGAAGCGAATTATGCGCTGACCCAAATTAAGCTCACTTCGCCGCTGTTAGTCGGGTTCTTTCTGGGTGGAACGGGTGCAGCCTACTTCGTGCCTTCGGCTGAGTTTTGGTCTTTGTCCATGCCGCTGTTGATTGTCATGATGTTGGCAGTTGCAGCTTACATTCAGTCCAGTGCAAAAACTCAAAGTATTTAAGAGGTAATCAACCATGAAACGGATTTTAATTGCAGTGTTTGTGGGTGTAATGATGTTTGCAAGTTGGGCAGTTACGCCAAGAGTTCAAGCGGCTCCATTGTTCGCGGCTGTAGAAGCTCCCGCAGCAACGACTGATCCTTTTGCAGAACTGAAAGCAAAGATTGTTCCACAACTGGAAAGCATTCTTACTTCGGAGCAACGGGCGCAGTTTGATGATGCGATCGCGAACGGAACTAGTGTCAAAAAAGCTTTTAAGTCGGTGACATTGACTCCAGAGCAAAAAGGCAAGATTGGCATGATGATGAAGTCTGTGCCTAAAGAGTACTTTACGTCATTAACTCCTGCTCAGAAGCGCGAACTGTTTATGCAGAAGAAAGAGTACTTTATGAGCAGCGGTAAGGCGAGGGCAGAAGCGGCAATGAAGGCTGCTAGCGATAAAGTTGGGGGAGTTGTGAAGGCGGTCGAAGATAAGGTCGAAGATGTGACGAAAGCGATCGATTAGTTTTCTATAGTATGAAACCCGCTTCTAGATTGTTAGAGGCGGGTTTTTTGTTTTCAGCCGTTAGATAGAATGCACTATATGGTCTATCGCGCTTTGCGGTGATTGCGTCGATATCGAGCTAAACAAGCTTCCAACTCAGCACAAGAGTCCACATCATCTGGATCACCAGCTTGAGAACATAGTTCAAGACAATGTTCTATCGATCGAGGCGTTTCAGTTCGCCGCATTTCCATTAGGAGTAAAAAACAATCTCGAAGCATTTTCTTAAATGTGAATAAAAAGAGATCCCCAACCGTTGCAATTGGAGATCTTATTAAACTTAGTTATTTCGATAGTTCGCATCTACCCAACAGCGGGGAAGCGACTCACCCGAAGGGAATACCAGAGAGGTTTTAGAGTATTTCTCTGGATCTTGCTCTTCTTGTCCCGCTTGATCACGTGCCGGAACTTTATCTTCAGTTGGATCAACGAGTAGCGTTACATCAATGATTTCGACTAAGTTACCCGTTTCTTTTTCTTGCAGCAGCATACAGCGTCCTTTTTGAGACAACGAATTCAGAATAGAAAAACAATCAGTCGATTGAAATTCCTCCTAGGACGGAGATTGTTCAGCCTCGATCGCGTGCTTGAGTTCCTTCGCAGCGGGTTCGACTGTGTTCATAAACTCATCGGTCACGGGCTTGGTTGCACCAATCATGTCTTGCTTCATCGATTCCAGCTTTCGAGAAAGCTCTTGACGAGTTTCAGCCTTCATTAGATAGCGATTCACAAACCACACGCTATAGCCCAATCCGACCAGTTCTAACAAGCCGCTGATCACAGGCAAGTGAGTGACAAAGTTAATGATGCCGAAAATGATATTGAATGCGAACACTGTCGCGAGAATTGCACCGAGAACATACACGATCGGCTTATATTCTTGCCAGAACGTCGAAACGTACTTCATCGGGTCGTTAAAGAAATCTTGGATCTGAGCGTGATCGCGTTCCCAAGCTGCGATTCGACGCGCTTCGATCATTTGCTGCTCAGTAACAGTGGGGGTGGTCTCAATAGCAGAGCTAGAAGAGTGCGTTTCAAGTTGAGTAGTCATGGAGTTGTCCTCTAAGATTTACGACAGCGATCGAACCAGGATTGATAGGTTTCTTGATGTTTTGAATCTTTTAGAGTGATTTCAATGCGAATATCCGCGCAGTCATGATCTGGAGTTCTGGCGATCGCATCGAGCAAATCACGCGCAACTCTGGGCGAATGGAACTCACCGGAAACAGTATTTGCACTGTGTCCGTTCAGAGTTGAACCGTTCACATAGCTTTCACCGATATTCAGTTCAGCAATGCGTTCATAACCCGGTTCTACTCGTTCCACGATGAGCTTTTCTCGTCGTACTGGAACTTCAACCATTCGGGTTTCGATTTCTTTGCGAACCACAATTTCGCCAACTTTGCGTTTTTGCGATCGCACAACCAATCTTTCTTCTAAAAGCTGAATTGCTTCTTCAGGAGTCAGCACTTCAGAGGTCAGGGTTTCATCAAGTGGAGTCATAGTAGCAATGAAGGGTGAAAAGAAGGATGAAATCAATTCACCCTTCTTTGATGGACTAACGAATTAGAGCTTTTTGTCTACGACGGGATTCCCCTCGACATTGAGATCCAACTCTTCACGACGGATTTGATCTTCTGCGGTGACCACATTTTGATCAACCACTTTCTTCACGCGCACTTCTTCCCGGACAAACGCTTCTTTGTGAATGTCAGGAACTTCTTCGTAAACTTCCACTCGTGCCACTTCGCCTTCATGGAAATCGACTTCACCTGGAGTAACAGGCATTCCACCTGTAACTGGGGTGCGCTCAATCACAATGCGCTCTTTCTCGATCGGGACAGAAACACGAGCCGTTTCGGTCTCAATGTGCTTACCGATCGTGACTTCACCTGCTTTCATCCGAGTTTTGCTTGCAATCAAGCGCTCTTGATACAGGCGAAGGTTTTGATCCTTGTCGAACGCATAGAGATCCGGATCGCGATCGTAGCCATAGCTAGTGCGATCGTATGCCATCTCAGGAGCCGCGACTCCGGTTGCAGCCGGGCGATACACGCCGCGAACTTGCTCTTCGTGGTCATAGTCCACCAAGTGATCCGGATTGTATTCCGGCAGTTGTTCGACTTGAGCTTTCGTGAGACTGTTTGCGTAAACTCGACGATCGGCGTAATTGATCTGACCTTGTGCGATCGGCATCAATACTTTTTTGCCGAGAATCCACAATCCAGTATTGATGACTAAATAGCGAAAAGTTCCATTGTCATCGACCAAGACATCATCGACTGAGCCGATTTTGTCATTGCCAGAATAGAGATCAAAGCCGATAACATCATGGTTGTCGAAGTGAGTGCGATACTCAGGATCGAAGTCCTTAATCTTATGAAGAGCCATAGTAGTTATTTCATGTGTAACATGCGATTAACTTTCAAGATAAGGATGTTAATTCTTTGCCACATCAATCTTTTGGAACGGTTGTAGCGAGTCAAAAGCAGTAGTTTGAAGACTGTCTTGAGAAAGAGTCTGTGCGAGAATTAATCTAGCAGTGATGCTTAAATTCGGACATCCTCGGAGTTGCCCCCAAACCCCCAATTCTGCTTGCTCAAGACTCTTGCTCCCCCAGAATTGGGGGCTGGGGGGCTTCTTAGAAGTGTTCTAACTGAAGTAGGTTGCTATAAATATGATCGCAGGATAACTTATGACGCAAGTTTTATCGAAGGATCTCGATCAACGGATTGTCATTCCCGGAACCTGGGAGCATTTCAAGCTGATTCAGAAAGGATTTGAAGAAGCTCGAAAGGTAAGGCTGGCTTACTACGAAGGAACGATCGAGATAATTATGCCCGGAATAGACCACGAACGTTTTTCTCGCATCATCAACTTTTTAGTTTCGACATTTCTGCTCAAGCAGGGAATATGGTTTCAGATGACAGGAGCATTCACCCAAGAGCGAGAGCGAGAAGTGTCTGCTCAAGCAGACGAATCGTTTTGCTTAGGTAGACTTAAGCCGATTCCTGATTTATCGATCGAAGTAGTATTTACTAGCGGCGGTGAAAGTAAATTGGCGCGATATCACGCTTTAGGTGTTCCTGAAGTCTGGTTCTGGGAAGATGGTGTTCTGAAGCTTCATCACTTGCGCGAAAATGGTTATCAAGGAATCGATCGAAGTGAATTACCCGGACTCGATCGACTTGATATCAATCTACTCCAGCGTTGTATCTTGATCGCTGAAACAGATTTTGCCGAAGCGGTTCGGGTATTTCAAGAATCAATCTAGAAGTGCCATTCTCGAAGCGCGATCGCAATTCCACGCCCTAGTTCTGATTCTTCTGGCTCAATCTTTGCAAGTCGCTCTAGATGTTGATGAGATAGTTCAGCATTCAATGTTTTCAAAGCGGAAATTGCATGAAATCGAACACTATCCTCGGTATCGGCTAACAATGCAACTAAAGCATTCATTGAGTCTGGATCGCCTAAATGACTAAGAGAAAGCGCGATCGCTTGTCGAATTCCAACCGATTCGAGCTTTGGCAACCTATGTAATAAAATCTGTGTTGCTTGCGATTTCAGATCAAAAACATCAATTCGTCCCAACGTTTGAACGATTTCAAGTTGCACTGTTTCAGATAGCGATAGATGCAACAATGCAGTTTCTAAATAGCTCAAAGCTTCAGGTAAAGCAATCCAACCGAGAGCGCGAACTAGCTCGATCGATAAATTTTCCGGTGTATGTTGTGATTGCAGCACTTCATACAGTGCGGTTGCCGCTTGCGAAGTTCCAAGTCTTCCGAGTGCGATCGCACTTTGCCGACAGACTTCTAGGTTCAGATCAAACAACAAGGGCTGAAGGTGTGCCACTAAGTTCGGATAGTCTGGGCGAAAACCTAATCCTGTCACCGCTGCAAGTCTGACTGGAACTGCCACATCTTGTAGAGATTCGATGAGAACGGCGGTGATTTCATCCGAATGGAAACTGCTCAGGGCTTCAATTGCGATCGCACGAATCTGAACATCTGGATCGTGAATGACTTTCATTAAAAGCGGAACTGTTTCCGATCGTCGAATTTGTCCAAGTGCCTGAACTGCAAACAATCGAGTCGAATCTTGTGCTAACAATGCTTCAATCATCGAGACAGCCGTTTTTCCCATGCTGGCAAGAATCGAAACTGCCATTGCATTGAGATCTTCACTTTGAGAGGTCTTGAGCAATTCGATCAAAGCTTCGATCACACGCGGATGATTGAAGCTACCGAGAATCCGAACGGCGAACCATTTTGCTTCAGGGTCAGCATCCTCATCGTTTAGAAGATTGATCAAAGGTGCGATCGCTTCGATTCCAATATTTGGAAATAGCTTTGCAACATCCCATCGATCTTGGAAGCTCCCAAACTCTATGACCTGCATTGCTAAATCGAGCAGAATAACGCTCGTGTTCGGCTCAGAGAACAATGCTGTTTTTGCTCGATCGTCTGTTGTAAAAATCTGTTGTAAATCCTGACACAGCCGCGCCCAGTCTTGAAGGGTTGCGGAGGTTCTTGCTTGTTCTAAAATTTCGGAGTTACTCAGCTTTTGCACAATCTTCGCCCGTTCTGCGTTCTTGAAAATTACTTTGACATAGAACTCACGAATTCGGGCAAGCACAATTGCGAACAAAGCATCGATCGATTGCAATCTTTACATCGAGAGCGGTAGAGAAATCATCCCTACCGCCTGAATCATCCTACATCCGTCCGTTTTGCATCACTTGTTGAAGATGATGGCGGATTTCTTGAGCGGTTTGAATATCCGCATCTCTTAACTTGCGAAATAGCTCAACACAAGGTTGGGACTGTTGTTGCTCTGCATCTTGAATGTAGGTTTCGTAGGCTTTGACTGCTTCTGCTTTGTTCTGAAGCGCGGTCAGCAGATCATATTCGAGGTTGCTGATTGCACGATCGTTTTGAGTCGCTGCTTGAGTCATGGTCAAATCTCCAGAATTTAGATTTTCCTCAACGGTGAATCAATGTCGATCGACCTTCCTCTACCTAAATAGGCATTACCCCACCTTCACCTGAACATTCTGCCCATCCACCTGAACCGGATAAGTCGTCAAAGCCTTCGTCGCTGGAGCCTTCTGCACCGAACCATCCGCCCCATACACCGCTCCATGACACGGACACACAAACGATTTGCGCTCCGCATTCCAAGCCACTAAACACCCCTGATGCGTACAAGTCGAATTCACCGCAATCAACGTCTTCGGATCAGCTGGATTGCGAACCACCAAAATCGGTGACGGAGATTCCGTTTGCAATACCCCTTTTGCATCCAAATCCGCGATCGTACCCACGGTTTCTAATCCTGATGCACTCCTTTGCTGACCCGTACACGCTGCTAGAAAAGCAGTCAACCCAGCCGGAACTCGACTGATCACCCAACCCACAGAAGCCCACGATAAAAAGGTTCGACGACGCATAAACATCTCCAATGTCTCTTTGTCTAGAGTACGATTTTCAACCTCTTTCGGATGGTAGATGACGAAAGCGAATCGCACTCATGCAGAAACGTCATATTACGAAATATTTTGTAACTCTAGATACGAAAATACTCTGAAATCCCCATTACCTTTACTTCATCGGTCAGCGTTACACCGAATCACGGTTGCGAAAAGACCGATTTTGTGTTCGCTCTGGAACACCTCTATCTATAGGCTCAATCCATGACAGACACCCTTACATCTGCGCCGACCCTGAATAAGTTTGAAAAACTCAAAGCAGAGAAAGATGGTCTTGCAGTGAAAGCAGAGCTAGAGCAATTTGCTCGACTCGGCTGGGAAGCAATGGATGAAACCGATCGCGATCATCGCTTAAAGTGGCTGGGTGTATTTTTCCGTCCGGTCACACCAGGAAAGTTCATGATGCGGATGCGGATTCCGAATGGAATTCTCACCAGTGGACAAACCCGGATGCTCGGAGAAGTCCTCCAGCGTTATGGCGATGACGGCAATGCGGACATCACCACGCGCCAAAACATTCAACTGCGCGGGATTCGGATCGAAGATCTACCAGAAATTTTTCGCAAATTTGATCAGGCTGGATTAACTAGCATTCAGTCTGGAATGGACAACGTTCGCAACATCACCGGATCGCCTGTTGCAGGGATTGATGCGGATGAGTTGATTGATACTCGTGGGCTAGTGCGGAAAGTGCAAGATATGGTCACGAACAATGGTCGTGGCAATCCCAGCTTTAGTAATCTGCCGCGTAAGTTCAATATCGCGATCGCAGGTTGCCGCGATAATTCAGTTCACGCTGAAATCAATGACATTGCATTCGTTCCTGCTTACAGAAATGGAACCCTCGGATTTAATGTCTTAGTCGGTGGTTTCTTTTCTGCAAAACGCTGTGATGCAGCCATTCCCTTAAATGCTTGGGTTGATCCGCGTGATGTCGTTGCAGTCTGCGAAGCGATCTTGACTGTGTATCGCGACTTGGGATTGAGAGCCAATCGCCAAAAAGCCCGATTGATGTGGCTGATTGATGAACTCGGACTGGATCAATTCCGCGAAGCCGTTGAAAAACAGTTAGGGTACGCATTCACGCCTGCTGCTCCGAAAGATGAAATCCTCTGGGACAAGCGGGATCACATTGGCATTCATGCTCAGAAACAGCCTGGATTGAACTATGTGGGCTTGCATGTTCCCGTCGGTCGAATGTTCGCTCAAGACTTCTTTGATCTGGCTCGACTTGCTGAAGTGTACGGTAGTGGCGAAGTTCGCTTTACCGTGGAACAAAATGTGATTATTCCGAATGTTCCGGATTCACGAGTTGCAGCATTGCTAAGAGAACCATTAGTAAAAAGATTCTCGATCGAGCCACAAAGTCTTTCTCGTGCGTTAGTCTCTTGCACAGGCGCACAGTTCTGTAATTTTGCGCTGATTGAAACGAAGAATCGTGCAGTGGCATTGATTCAAGAGCTAGAGCAAGAGTTGTACTGTCCCAAACCCGTTCGGATTCACTGGACTGGTTGTCCCAATTCCTGTGGACAGCCGCAAGTCGCAGATATTGGATTGATGGGGACGAAAGTTCGCAAAGACGGTCGCACCGTTGAAGGTGTGGATCTCTTCATGGGCGGTAAAGTGGGCAAACATGCTGAACTTGGAACCTGTGTAAGAAAAAGCATTCCGTGTGAAGACCTCAAGCCGATTCTGAGCGAGATTTTGATCGAGCAATTTGGAGCGCGTCCCTGGTCAGAACTACCAGAGTCGATGCGTCCTGCTCAGACCGCATTGATTACCTTAGAGCGTCCTCAAGTCGAGGCTCCGAACGGCAAATCAACGACGGCACAAGAATTCGAGTATGTGCTAAGTTCGCAACCTGTTGTAAAAACAGAAACAGTTGTTGCGACTCCTGCTGTTGTAAGTTTTGCTCAGTCCGGCAAAGAAGTGACCTGCACAGAGAAGGATGTGATTCTCGATGTCGCAGATCAAGCCGAAGTGTCGATCGATAGCTCTTGTCGATCGGGGACTTGCGGAAGTTGCAAATGCACATTACTCGAAGGCGAAGTTCGGTATGACGGTGAACCAGATGCACTCGATGATGTCGATCGAGCTTCTGGCAAAATCCTCACCTGCATCGCTCGTCCCGTGGGTCGCATTGTGATTGATGCCTAACCCCAACTAAGTTTGTTCGCTCCCTGACACATCTCACAGCACTTTGCTGTTGTTTCCCTAAACTCCCCAGTACATTTCCCAAAGGACGATTCAATGTCTAATCTTTCCCGACGTAAGTTTCTCTTTACCGCTGGTGCAACTGCTGCTGGAGCAATTGTAGTCAATGGTTGCAGCACTGGATTAAACAGCAAAAGTACTACCTCAAGCGCTTCCTCGCCTGCTGCGACTCCTGCGGTGAATTTGACTGCGGCTGACACTCCTGAAACCACCACTGCAAAGCTTGGTTTTATTGCACTCACTGATTCGGCTCCGTTGATCATTGCTTTGGAAAAAGGCTTCTTTGCGAAGTACGGCATGAAAGATGTCACCGTGACCAAGCAAACCTCCTGGGCAGTGGTGCGGGATAACTTAGAACTTGGTTCTGCAAAAGGCGGCATTGATGGATCGCACGTCCTGACTCCGATTCCTTACTTCATGAGTTCAGGAAAGATTACTAAAGGTAATACACCTGTGCCGATGTACATCTTGGCGCGGTTGAACACAGACGGACAAGGCATTTCGCTCTCGAATGACTATGCAGATTTGAAGCTTGCGGTGGATAGTTCGCCACTGAAAGCAAAAATCGAAGAGATGAAAGGTTCAGGCAAGAAGTTTAAAGCAGCGGTGACGTTCCCCGGTGGAAACCATGACTTGTTCATGCGCTACTGGTTGGCAGCAGGCGGTATCAATCCTGAAACGGATGTTGATATCGTCGTTGTTCCGCCGCCTCAGATGGTTGCCAACATGGAAACCAAGACAATGGATGCCTTTTGTGTGGGAGAACCTTGGAACGATCGCTTAATCACCAAGAAAATTGGTTACAGCGCGATTACCACAGGCGAATTCTGGAAAGGTCATCCAGAGAAATCCTTTGCCATGAGAGCAGATTGGGTGGATAAGAACCCGAAAGCAGCAAAAGCATTGTTGGCAGCGGTTCAAGAAGCTCAAGTTTGGTGCGACAAGGACGAAAACAAAGAAGAAATGTGTCAGATCATTTCGGCTGATAAGTACGTCAAAGCTCCGGTTGCGGACATTCTCGAACGTGCAAAAGGCAACTTCGATATGGGGAATGGTCGGACACTTCCAAACAGTGATTTGCTGATGAAGTTCTGGCGTGAGAATGCGTCTTTCCCATTCAAGAGCCACGATACTTGGTTCCTGACTGAGAATATGCGCTGGGGCAAGTTGGATGCTAGCACTGATATGAAAGCACTTGTAGACAAAGTGAACCGCTCAGATATGTGGCAAGAAGCTGCGAAACTGATCGGTCAAGAAGCGGCAATTCCGAAAGATACTGTATCGCGTGGTGTTGAAACTTTCTTCGATAAAGTCACTTTCGATGCTGCCAATCCGAAAGCTTACCTCGATAGCTTGAAAATCAAAGCCTAAATGACTCCGAGGGGCTAGGGCGTGTTTTAAAAGCTCCTCGCTCCGTTGCTATCCCGCCCCGGAATGAATTCGGGGCTAACAAAACGAAGTCCACTAAAGGGGACTGAAAGCTAAACCCAACCGCTATAGTCAGTTTCAACTGACTTCGCACAGTTAGTCCCGACTTCCAGTCCGGGACGGGCTTGAACGAAGCGAAGGGTTTAAAACATGCCCTAGCTCTTCCCTGTTCATCCTTCACCTACATTTCTTCTCTCATGACTATTAACCCGTCTCTTCGTCCCGCTCGTCGATCGTCTAAATCTTCCGAAGCTCTGAAAAAGTACAGTAATCTCCTGGTTCCGGTCATTATCTGCGTGGGTGTTGCTCTGGTTCTCTGGCAAGTTCTGTGTTTGAGTCCAGAATCTAAGATGCCAGGTCCGATCAAAGTGATCGAACAAACCTGGAGATTGATTCTCGATCCGTTTTATGACAATGGCGGTACGGATAAAGGGTTAGGTTTGCAAATCCTAATTAGCTTAGAGCGTGTTGCATTAGGATATTCGATCGCGGCTGTGGTCGGGATTGCGCTCGGTGTTCTACTCGGTGTCAGCAAGTTCATGCAGCGAGGACTCGACCCGATCGTACAAGTCCTCAGAACCGTTCCGCCGCTCGCCTGGTTGCCGATTTCGCTGGGAATTTTTCAAGACAATAACCCCGCTGCAATCTTCGTGATCTTCGTAACTGCAATTTGGCCGATCGTCATTAATACCGCAGTCGGTGTGCAACAGATTCCGCAGGACTATAACAACGTTGCAAAAGTTCTGAAACTATCGGGCAAAGATTACTTCTTTAGCATTCTGGTTCCGTCTACTGTTCCCTATGTGTTTGGTGGATTGAGAATTGGGATCGGTCTAGCTTGGTTGGCGATCGTCGCGGCTGAAATGCTCAAAGCAGAGGGTGGAATTGGATTCAAGATTTGGGATGCTTACAACGCAGGAAATGAAGACAGCATGAGCCAAATCATCATCTGTGTCTTGTTAGTTGGTTTAGTCGGTTTAGCGCTCGATCGCTTGGTTGGCTGGCTCGGTACACGCATCACTTCTGACCACTAAACCCTTCACCTTTGATTACCGCTTATGTCTGTTTTTCTAGAAGTTGACCACGTAGATCGCGTATTTCCGCTCAAAGATGGCGGCGAATACATTGCGCTGAAGAACATTGAACTGAAGATCAAAAAAGGCGAGTTCATTTCTTTCATCGGACATTCGGGCTGTGGCAAGTCCACTCTGCTGAACATTATTGCTGGACTGGATCAAGCTTCGACGGGTGGCGTGATTCTCGAAGGTCGGCAAATTACCGAACCGGGACCCGATCGCATGATGGTGTTCCAAAACTATTCGCTCTTACCTTGGAAGACGGTGCGCGAGAATATTGCTCTCGCAGTCAATAAGGTGATGAAAGATGCGTCCAAAGAGGAACGGCACGACGTGGTGGAACGCCACATTGATATGGTGGGATTGCGCCATGCAGCCGATAAAAAGCCCAAAGAACTCTCCGGTGGGATGAAGCAACGGGTGGCGATCGCTCGTGCCCTAGCTATCCGTCCCAAGCTTTTGTTGTTAGATGAACCGTTTGGAGCATTAGACGCGCTGACCAGAGGAAATCTGCAACAGCAACTGATGACGATCGCGCAAGAAAATAATGTGACTTGCATTATGGTCACGCACGATGTGGATGAAGCATTGTTGTTGAGCGATCGTATTGTCATGCTGACGAATGGACCTGAAGCGCATATTGGTCAAATTCTGACTGTGCCGATTCCGCGTCCTCGTCAACGCTTAGAAGTGGTGAATCATCCGAGCTATTACGCGCTCCGAAACGAGATGATTTACTTCCTCAACCAGCAAAAACGGGCGAAGAAACGTCAGGCGAAAGAGAAAATTGCGATCGCTGGAAATGGCTTAGAGAAAGTCAATCTAGAAATCGGCTTTGTTCCACTAACGGACTGTGCGCCGCTGATTGTGGCTCAGGAAAAAGGCTTCTTCAAAAAGTACGGTCTTGAGCAAGTCACTCTCAGTCGTGAACCGAGTTGGAAAGCAATCTCTGAGGGGATTCGCATAGGTCGATTGGATGCGGCTCAAATGGTTGCAGCAATGCCCTTAGCAATGACACTTGGATATGGTGGACATGCACCACTTCCAGTTGTGACGGCTCTAGTAATATCGCGCAATGGCAATGCAATCACGCTGAAAAAGTCGCTGTTGGAAGAAGGAGTACGATCGCTTTCTGATTTCAAACGATTCATTGAATCCACTCAGGATCGCACGCATACGTTGGGCGTAGTTTATCCCACGTCGATGCACAATTTGATGCTGCGGTATTGGTTAGCATCAGGCGGTATTGATCCCGATCAAGATCTTTCTCTTACCATTGTTCCACCGCCGCAAATGGTCTCGAACTTAGTGGCAGGGAACATTGATGGTTACTGTGTAGGTGAACCTTGGAACTCTCGCGCAGTTAAAGAAGGATCTGGCTATGTCGTTGCGACTGATGCGGACATTTGGCAAGGACACCCAGAGAAAGTGTTGGGCGTTCGGGAAGATTGGACACATCAACATCCTGAAACTCACAATGCACTAGTAAAAGCCTTGCTTGATGCTTGCGAATACTGTGACGATCGCAGAAATCGGGAGGAGATTCTCGGCTTACTCGCTCGTCCTCAGTATGTTGGACCTGCCGCAGAATTTGCTCGTCCTGGATTTATTGAGGCTTACGACAAAGGAACGAATGAAGCTCCTGCAAGCCTGCTCCGCTTCAATCAGTTCCACGTAGACAATGCAAACTGTCCTGGTCGCGTTGAAGGTCTTTGGATTCTTACCCAGCTTGCACGATGGGGGATTACTCCATTCCCGCGCAACTGGATTGAGATTACTGAGCGAGTTCGCCGGGTGGATCTCTATGGTCGTGCGGCGCGTGAAGTCGGCTTCCCGGACAATGAAGGCGATCGTAAATCGTTCGCTGTGCTTGATGGCAAAGTGTTCAACCCGGATGATCCGATTAGCTATTTGAATAGCTTTGAAATTCACGGTGAAATTCGCATCGAAA
>JADEXW010000990.1 GCA_015206935.1 Pseudanabaenaceae cyanobacterium LEGE 13415
CGATCGTTGCGCCAAAACAAATCAGAACCGCTGTCCCCGTTAAAATCTCCAATTCCCGCAATTTTCCAATCGGTGCTAGGAGCCTGATTTAGCAACGCTCCCTGGAAAGGTATGCCATCTTTGAACAGCCAGTAAACCGTCTCGGCACTGGTCGTGTTGTACCAAATCAGATCAGGAGTGCCATCGTTATTGAGATTTGCAATGCCTTGAATGCGCCAGTTACCCGCTCCTGTCGAACCCACGATCGAGCCAGAACTAATGCTGGTTCGATTGAGGAACCACAACACAACTTCTCCACTGCGCCGATTTTGCCACAGGATATCGTCTGAGCCGTCGTTATTGAAATCAGCAAGTCCAGCAATTTGCCAGCCTAAATCGTTAACGGCTCCAAGCGAGATCGTCTGTGCTGCATCGTTATTCAACTGCCAAATGCGGACAGCTCCCGTTCTCATGTTGCGCCATAGAAGGTCTTGCTGTCCATCACGATTGAAGTCGGCAGCGCCCACAACTTGCCAGTTTTGATCCGGTTCAGTCGGTAAGTTTCGGCGAGTGGCTGAATTGAAATCACCGACTGACCAGATTTGGGTAGAGCCATCTGAAGCCTTACGCGCTAGCAAATCCACGTTTGCCGTAGAATTGCCGAGTTGAAAAGCAGCGAGGCGAATTTGGTCATCGATCGGATCGCGTAAGGGAGAGCGTTTTATTTTGCCTTCCACGTCAAGTAAAGCGGCTGACTTGTCATAGGGAAATGCTTTCATGCTCATGAGTGCCTCCCAGCCCATTCAAGCCGATGTTCTTCGGACAAAATTCCACCAAAAATAAGGCAACTGAGTTGCCCAATGCCTGTTTCCACTTGTGATTAACGCCTCGCTAGAAAAGACCGCATCTGCGATCGTTCAGAACCGTTTATTTTTTCTTTGGTAGATTCTGACAAGCACCCAAGCTAAGAGTAGATTTACGTACCCTTGGCGATCATTTTATGCGGAAAGTTCCGTGTTCAGCGATCAACTGGATAAAGATTTTACGAAGGAATCACGAATAGTGCGTAAAGTTACAAGATTCGCAGAATAAATGGGTAACGATACGGTTGACTTGGACTATCAAGGACTTTGACGATCGCCACGATCGGAAGCACCCAGCTAAAAATCGCCAATCCGATCCCGATGACGAACGCAACTGGGATTCCAATGACCGAGATGAAAAATAGCATTGCTAGAAGCGCATATCCGTATAGATTGATATGGAAATTAAGTGCTTCACGCGCGTTATCTTTTACCACCCAATCGTCCGTGATTAATAAAACTG
>JADEXW010000278.1 GCA_015206935.1 Pseudanabaenaceae cyanobacterium LEGE 13415
TTCCAGAACAACCGCCGCCGCGTACTCCCACCCGGAGACACAAATCTTTTCCTTGTTGTTCGCGTAGCATCATGACGTGCTTTAGGGCTGATTCGCTCATCTGGATACCGCGCTGAGGCTGTGTAGCTTGTGTAGTTTGAGTCATGCGATCGCTCCTACGAATTCCCAATTAAAACTTGCTTTCTCTTCATTCTAGCAATTCCACCGTTTCAAAGACTGCCAATTTCCACTTGTCGGAGTGTCTATACTAAGCACGATCGCACTTCAATCGAGAGTAGGTCTCAGATTTTCCAACTTATGTAAAAATAAAAAGCCAAATCACTCCTCTAACTCAATTCCACGAATCGAATAGTCCAACAATTGCATCGGATGGAGAACCGGAACAGATTTATCTTGCAGTTTCAAGTGACGCGAAATTTGCACATAACAGCCAATATTCGCGGATGCAATCACACTTGCGCCTGTATTCGTTAAGTTCTCAACCTTCTGCCGTCCTAACTCGTCCGCCACTTCCGGTTGAAGAATGTTATAAATTCCAGCACTTCCACAACAAAGTGCCGCATCGACTGGCTCTCGTAGTTTTACTCCTGGAATTTTCCGCAACAATTGACGCGGTTGAACACTGATTTTCTGACCATGCAACATATGACACGCATCCTGATAAACCATTGTTAACGGCTTGTCTTGAAGCGGTGATAGGTTTGCGGTTAAACCCACTTCTGCTAAGAATTCTTGAACATCTCGAACCTTACGCACAAAGGCTTCTGCTTCAGTGCGATAGTTCGGATCATCTTGCAAAATATGACCATATTCTTTCAAGGTATGACCACAGCCCGAAGCATTGATCAAGACAAAATCAACACCCGTTTCAGCAAAGGTATCGATCGTTTGCCGCGCGAATTGTTTGGCTTGTTCTTCTTGTCCTTGGTGATGAGATAAAGCACCGCAACACCCTTGAATCTGAGGAACGACCACTTCGCAACCATTCGCCGTTAAAACTCTGACCGTTGCATCATTCACATCAGGATTGAACAATCGCTGAACACAACCTAGAATCATTCCGACTCGATAACGCTGCTCACCTTGAGCGGGAATCACAGCGGGAATTGAATCCGTAAAAGCTTTTGCGGGAATCTCAGGCAAGATGGCTTCCATTGCAGAAAGTTGAGGCGCGATCGCTTTTAAAAACCCAAGCGATCGAACAATTTTCTGTAGCCCAGATTTCTGATACAAACCCAACGGACGCAGCAATGCACGCATCCGATTGGGATACGGAAACACTGAGAAAATGAACTGCCGTAATATCGTTTGAGGCAGCGATCGAGGTTCTTTACGCTCAATCTGGGGACGAGTTGCAGAAATCAACTTGTCATATTGCACCCCAGAGGGACAAGTGGTAACACATGCCAAACAGCCCAAACACGAGTCGAAATGCTGAACCGTGGCGGCATTCAGAGGAATTTCACCTTCGTTAATCCCATCCATCAAATAGATGCGTCCTCTGGGCGAATCCATTTCTTTGCCGATCACTCGGTAGCTGGGACAAGTCGATAAACAGAAGCCACAATGCACACAAGAATCGATCAATTTTGGATCAGGAGGATTCTGGGCATCAAAGCCTGGGTTGAGTGCTGGATCAGAGGTTTGCATTCTAAATTCCGCCTACAAAACGGTGAGGACTGAGTAAACTTTGAGGATCAAATCGAGATTTAATTTGCTGCATTAAGCCGATCGCATTTCCAGAGTATCCCCAGACTTCAAGCTGTTGTTTGAACTCGATCGAGGCTTGCAACACTGAGAGATATCCGCCCCTTGCTTCACAAATCGATCGAGCTTCTAGAAGTTGTGTCGATCGGGCTTCTTTAATGCTCAATCGTCCGATGCCACTTCCAGCATGAATCAACATTTCCGCAGTCGGTAAAAGTGCAGAAATTTGATTGAGAACTGAAACAGCTTCAGAGGGCTTTACTCCTATTTTGCAAACGATCGAGTCACTTTGGACAGATGAATTAATTTGATTCGTCAAGCGCTCCCATAGATCAGAATCGGCTGGCTCAGAAATTTCTAAATTCAAAGCTTGTCCGACTTCGGTTAATCTTGCAATCTGTTGTTCAACACTTTCAGCAATGCTCTGGAATCGAACTAGTAAACTGGAAACTTTCGGAAGTTCTAACGATTCTGAGATTAAATTTGAAAGCAGATCAACACTCACAGGCGTTAATGCTGAACTTAATAGCGTTTGAGTTGCTTCTTCTAATGCAGACGGATCACCGCTGAGAACCATCGCTCGAGAAACAGACGGAATCGGACAAACTCGGATCGTTGCTTCCGTCAAAATTCCTAGCGTTCCATATGATCCAGTCAGCAACTTCATCAAATCGTATCCGGCAACATTCTTCACCACTCGTCCGCCTGCTTTGACAATTTCACCATCAGAGCGAACAAACGTAATTCCCAGGAGCATATCGCGAACGCTGTTGTAACGATGTCTGAGCGATCCAGAATCCCCGGTTGCAATCACGCCGCCTAAAGTAGCCCGATCGCTAACCACCGGATCGATCGCACAAAACTGCCCCGCTTTTCCCACGATCGATTGCAGTTGACCAAACGAAATTCCCGCTTCAGCCGTTACCGTCAAATCCCCTTGAGCATGTTCAATTAATCGATCGAGCTTTTCTGTACTCACAACCAAAGCCACCGAATCGATCACGCCGCCCCAATGGAGTTTAGTCGCATGACCACAAGGAAGAATTTTCCACTGATTACGATGAGCGCAGGCAACGATCGCGCTTAATTCCTCCACCGTTGAAGGAGAAACCCACGCAACCTGATCTGGGTGAATCAGCGATCGACGAAGTTGAGCTTGCTGAAAGGCATCGAGTGAATCCCACGTCCGTACCGATACGGGCGCGATCGCGGATTCGAGGGTTTGAAGAACAGTTGACATCCGTATAAATCAGGCAGACAACACGAGAATCGAAATATCTCTTAGATAGAAATAATGAGAGATTTATGAAAAGAATACGATTCAGATCCTATTATCTAGGGAATAATGCGCTTATGTTCAAGGCGAAAGGTAATCATGAGCATTGATAGAAGTGCGGAGTCACTCTGTCTCCTACAGTCTCATGATTTCCTCTTTTTTACTCATAGCGACGATCGATGCAACAGATAGACGCGCCGCACAGTTTAGTCCAACACCAAACGCTTCTAAGTCAGTGTGATGCTGATTTTAGCGAAGCGTCACAAGCTGCTTTCTCAGACTTACAAGCTACGATCGCTGCCCTCCAGCAAGAACTTCAAGAAGAACGATCGGCTCGACAACAAGCTGAGAAAACTCAACGACTTTTACAAAGAACGATCGAAGCCACTGTAGACGGAATTTTGGCGCTCGATCGACAAGACAATCTTCTTTGCATCAATCAAGAATTTCGCCGACAGTGGAACATAGACGACATAACTCCAATCCATGCTCCAGAGTTGCTCGATCGAACGACTCCGATGTTGTTCGATGCCGAACCGCTTAGACACCAGGTTCAACACGAAAGAGAGAATCCATCGATCGAAGGTTACAACATTTTCCACCTGAAAGACGGGCGCATTCTAGAGCGATTTTCTAAACCGTTATGGCTCGATGATGAAATCAGCGGTCGAGTGATCAGTATTCGTGATATCACAGAGCAGACTCGTGCCCAAAAGAATCTTGCAGCAAGTGAAAAACTATTGCGTACCGTTGTTACGAATACACCCACGATTCTTTATGCAATCGATCAAAACGGAACGTACACGCTCTCTGAAGGAAAAGGATTAGAAACACTAGGACTCAAAGCAGGGTCGCTGGTTGGCAAATCTGTCTATGAGTTTTATCGCGATTATCCACAGATTATTCAAGATATCGATCGAGTCCTTCAAGGCGAAGAACACCGATCGATTCTCGAATTTCGCGGCGTTTTTTATGACAATCGTGCAACTCCGATTCGCAATACCGACGGTGAAATCATTGGCATAATCGGGGTTGCAACCGATGTAACCGCTCAACGGCAAGCCGAAATCGAGCTACAGGACACCAAACAAGATTTGGCGATTCGAGTGGAACTGAGAACGGTTGAACTCAGAGCCGCCAATGCGAAATTGCAAAAAGAAGTCGCCCAACGTCGAGCGATCGAACAAAGTTTGCGCGATAAACAAAGCTGTCTGCAAATTCTCAATCGCATTTCGCAAGGAGTCACCGCTGGATTATCGGTGAACGAATTGATTCGATTAACGATCGATCAAACCGCCGAACGATTTAAAGAGATTCGCGTGCTGTATGGAGTAATCGAACATCGTCACTTTAACGCGATTTATTCAGCTCAACCTGCGGATATGCCTGAGATGAATGGAATCGTTGAAGGGCTGTATTTGACCTCACAGTATTTTGAGATTATTCAGCGAAAAACTCCGGTTGTGGTTGAAGATGTGCTGCAAGAGCCTACCTTTGCACCGATGGTAGGGGATATGTTGCGGCGAAGAACTCGCGCGATCGCAATGGTCACAGTGCAACATTCGGCAGATCAAATCGGCATTCTCGCGCTGAATGCTCCGTATCCAAAATCCTGGTCAACCTGTGAAGTAGAAACGATTCAAGAATTAGCAGATTATTTATCGATCGTGCTGCAAAAAGTCCGGGCACAAGAAGAACGCGCCCAAGCAGAAGAACGGCTGAAATTATTTGAATCGGTTGTCGTCAATGGGAATGATGGCGTGATTATTACCGATGCAAATCTGGAAGAGCCAACAATCAGTTATGTGAATGCTGCATTTGTGCAAATGTCGGGTTACACGGCTGAAGAAGCGATCGGGAAAACGCCGCGAATTCTCCAAGGTGAAAAAACAGATCGATCGCTGCTTGCCAAGATTCGGACAGCGATGCGAGAAGGACGATCGATTCAAGTTGAAATGATCAACTACCACAAAGATGGCTCTGAATATTGGGTTGATCTAAACGTAGTTCCAATCTTAGATTCACACGGAAATCTAGCTCATTTTGTTGCATTACAACGCGATATCACTGATCGAAAATGGTCAGAAAAAGCGTTAATTACCACTCAAGCTCGATTGAAATATCTGCTGTCTTCGAGTCCTTCTGTGATTTACACCTGTCAGCCAAATCGAAATCGTGCTTGTACCTTTGTCAGCGAAAACATTACGCAACAGTTTGGCTACGAAATTTGGCAATACCTTAAAGATCCCCATTTTTGGATCGACCACATTCACCCCGAAGATTTATCGATCGTACTCGAACATCTTGATCGATTACTGGAAGTCGGAGAAGCAACTTGCGAATACCGCTTCTTACACCAAGATGGCTCCTATCGCTGGTTGCGTGACAGCATGAAGCTGCTGAATGATCAATCGATCGAGGTCATTGGTTCAGTGGTCGATATTAGCGATCGTAAATGGGCGGAAGATCAAATTCGTGCCTCACTTGAAGAAAAAGAAGTGATGTTAAAAGAAATTCACCACCGTGTAAAAAACAATCTGCAAGTTGTATCAAGTTTGCTCAAATTACAAGCAGGCTACATTCAAGATAAACGCATTATCGAAGTCTTTAAAGAGAGCCAAAATCGTGTCAGTGCAATGGCATTAATTCATGAGAAGCTATACCAATCTGAAGATCTCGCAAAAACTCACTTCTCAGAGTATATTCATAGTTTAACGACTGCTCTATTCCGCTCCTACTCGGCGAATTCTCGTGCCATTCAACTTAATCTGAATGTTCAAGATGTGAGATTAAGCATTGATACCGCAATTCCCTGCGGATTAATTATCAATGAATTAGTCTCAAACTCACTAAAATATGCCTTTCCCAGTGGCGAAACAGGCTCGATCAATATTGAGCTTCATGCTCAAGAAGAGCCATTATCCGACCTCATTCGCTATTCGCTAATTGTGGGCGATAACGGTCAGGGATTCCCCCCAGATCTCGATTTCCGAAACACGAAATCACTCGGTTTACAGTTGGTGTGTACCCTCATCCGACAGTTACGAGGGGAGATAAACCTTAGTGATGAGTCAGGAGTCTGTTTTACAATCACGTTTTGCGAACAAAAGGTCAGGGTTTAATGTTATGTCTACTGCCAGGGTGCTAGTCGTCGAAGACGAAAGTATTATTGCGCTGGATATTCAAACCAGCTTACAAAACGCGGGATATCAAGTTGTGTCGATCGCCACTTGTGCAGAAGAAGCGCTGAACGATACAGCCGTATTGCAACCGGATTTAGTGTTGATGGATATTCGTCTGCGCGGTGAAATGGATGGCGTTGAAACCGCTGAACAAATTCGTCAAACTTGGCAACTTCCGGTGATTTTTCTGACTGCTCATGCCGATGAAAACACCCTACTAAGAGCGAAGAAAGTTCAGCCGTTTGGCTATATTCTAAAGCCTTTTGAAGATCGAGAACTCATTACAATGATTGAGATTGCTTTATCTCGTCATAAAGCAGAGTCATTAATACAAACTGCGCTGGAAAAAGAAAAAGAAATTAATGCCTTAAAATCACGTTTCGTCTCAGTTGTTTCCCACGAATTTCGCAATCCTTTGAATACAATTTTGTTTTCAACCGAACTACTTCAACGCTACGGTAATCAAATTTCAACTCAAAAGAAAGAAACGTATCTTGAGCGAATTCAAGGCTCGGTTAAGCGCATGAATGAGCTTTTATCGGATGTTTTAACAGTAGGAGAGACTGAATCTGGAAAGCTACAATTCACGCCCCAGCCGCTCGATGTGATTCGTTTTTGCAAAGAGCTAGTAGACGAATTTCATTTAAGCGATCGACGAAATAGCCAAATCCATTTCTCATTCCAGCAAAACGTGGGGCAGAATCATCTTTCTCTTCCTCTCCTTGACGAACGTTTACTGCGCCACATTTTGACGAACTTACTATCCAATGCGGTGAAATACTCGCCCAGCGGTGATC
>JADEXW010000991.1 GCA_015206935.1 Pseudanabaenaceae cyanobacterium LEGE 13415
TGGGATAACCTGCAAGACGGGATCAACTCAGCACAGAAGCGTTTCTGATTTCAGAAACATTTAACGATATTTAGTTATAGCGACACTTCTGAAGAATTGAACGTTTTCTTCTAATTTTTTTGCCTCAGCGTACCACGTTTTGTTGAGCTTTAAGAGGAATTAGCGCTTAATCACTCATCGTTCAACGATAAATGTCGCTACGATGTCCGAGCTTGATGACTATCACAATTAACTCTTTGTCTTTAATTCGATAGACAACTCGATAGTCTCCAACCCGAATCCGATACAAATCTTCTTCATCCGCCAGCTTCACGACACTCGATGGACGAGGTTCGTCAGCGAGTGCGTCAATCTGGGACGAATTCGCAATTGTATTTCTAGAAAAAGCGACTTGAATTGCTTTGTTGCTTGCTTCGAGAATTCAACTTGATAAGACATTTTGCCTCACAAGCCGAGTTCGGATTTGAGTGCTTCCCAGGAGACAGTTCCTTCTTGCTCAATATTCTGAAGCACAGCACGAGCGTCTTCTAAATCAAGTTGATTCTCTAATGCTTCTTGCTGCTGTTTCGCCTTCAGAAATCTCAAAAAATTAAGCACTTCATCCAAAATTGGTTCAGGTGCTTGGTCAATTTCTTGAAGCAACAATTCTTTCGTGTTCATGCTTTGCCCGATCGCGATATCGATATTTTAAGGAATTGCGATCGTTCTCAACAGTCGATCGACAATCATTCGCGTCCGACTGCCACTTGCCGCAATCATTCGATGCGATAGAACATAAGGCGCGATCGCTTTAACATCATCAGGAATTGCATAGTCCCGACCTTCTAGAAATGCTAGAGCCTGAACCGCTTTCTGAAGGGCGACAGTTCCACGTGGACTGACTCCAAGCAGGATTTCTTCGTCTTGGCGAGTGGCGCGGACAATGCTCAAAATGTATTGCTGAAGCGAAGATTCCACCCGAACTTGAGCGCAGAGGGCTTGCAGTTCACGGATTTCTTCGATGCTGATACAGGGCGGTAATTCTGAAACGCGATCGCCCGATTGCAGGCGCTCTAACATCTGAAGTTCTTCGGATTCGCTCGGATAGCCCAACGATAGTGACAGAGCGAATCGATCCATCTGCGCTTCTGGGAGTGGGAATGTCCCTTGATATTCGGCTGGATTCTGAGTCGCAATCACGAAAAAGGGAGTGGGAACTTTGCGGGACACACCATCGATCGTGACTTGCTGTTCTTCCATCACTTCGAGCAGTGCTGATTGCGTTCTGGGTGTGGCGCGATTGATTTCATCGGCTAGAAGAA
>JADEXW010000279.1 GCA_015206935.1 Pseudanabaenaceae cyanobacterium LEGE 13415
CTTTCAAACAGTCCAGCTTGTTCAGAGGTTGAATGGGTTGAACTTCCTTTTGCGATCGTGGCTCGTCCGATTAGTGCGGGTGAAATCGAGCGTTCCAGTAATAGTTCTGCTCGTTGCAGCATCGAAGTTTGAGCCGTATCGATTTCCTGTTGTTTTGCTTGAACATGAGGTGTACTGGGTGTGAATCGAACGCCGAGCGTATCAATTTCTGCACTCGCTTGGCTGTAATTTGCTAGATAGCGCTGAAAGACTTGATCGGATTGCAGTACTAACGCATCCGCCGCTTCTGAAGCAGACAATCCTAAATTTGCAGCTAATTGATCGAACTTGGCATCAATTTGCTGTAATTCTGCGATCGCTTCTGCTTTCGATCGTCGCAAGGTTTCTAAGTTACTTGTAAGATTATCGAGTTGATTCGTTGAACTTAAAGTCGAGCTTTGTCTAAATCTAGCGAGTTGTTCTTCGGCTGTTTGTAATCGTTGCTGATCGGATCTTAGAGCGGTGGTTAAATTGCGATCGCGCTGGGTCAATTCTGCTCTTTGAAGCTCGGCTAACTTTGTTTCTAGGGCGGTTTGAAGCGCGATCGCTTTTTCTTGTGCTTGTTCAGGGGATGCGCCTTTAATTTCAACCTCGATCAATGTTGTGTTATCGACGATCTTAATTCTCGGTCGCCGAAATGCCTTAGTAGATAGATTGAGCTTTGTCGCAGCAAGCTTAATCACCTCTTTACTCTGCATCAAATGGCTGTAAATTTCGCGGGGATCAGCAAAGGATTTGTACGGAGAATCAGAAGCAGAATAAGCTTGACCAATCCCCGGAATATTGACGTTACTGGAGTTTTCGGAAACGGGTACGTTAATTGTCCATTTGCTGGCATAGCTTGGAGGTTTGACGGTGAGAAACAACACTGCTCCACTCCAAAGCGCAGAGTTTAATCCGAGCCAGAGTAGTCGATAAAATTTGCCTCGATTCGGTGCTTCAAGCGGCGCGAGATCGAGCAAAGAGGTAGGAACAGGTTTAACAGAGTTGCTAGAAGGTTTAGTGCGCTCAGTCATTGTTCAAGAAGGAACGAGAGTGCAAGACGGTTTTCATAGAACAGGTTGAGAGTAGATGCTGCAAGATTTGATAGCCGATTCAATCGAAGCAAACCATTCATCGAACTCCCATCGCTTTACCCCGATCGATAGAGCGGAACAGTCCTTCTAGTCGCTCCCGAAGCTTCCCATAAAGGTACAAAGGGTAAGACACTCTTAACATTGTACTTTCTCCTGACTCACCATTGCTCGCTTCGGAGCAACTGAGCCATACCACGGAGTGTTGCACATGAACTTATATAACTGCTCTGTTTTGGTCGCAATTTGATCCCAGTTATAGTGTCGCTTGACGTGCGTTTGTGCCTGTTCCGCCATCATTCGTCGCTGATCTGGATTAGCGATCGCGGCTCTCAAAGTCTGGACACACGACTCAAGATTCCCAGCTTCAAAAATCAGTCCGCGTCCTTGCTCTAAAAGCTGTTGATGCGGAGGAATATTACTTGCAACGATCGGAACGCCCTCTTGCATTCCTTCTAGCATTGCTAGCGGTAATCCTTCCAAATTTGAGGGCAGCACCAACAATCCAGCACCGCGCACAATCTCAGCGAGTAAACTTCCTCGTAATTGACCTGTGAAAACAACATTGGAGTTTCCAGCCGATCGCTTAAATAAATCAGTGGTAAATTTGGAGGTATCGCTGCTATCTCCCACGAACACTAACTTCCAATCCGTCGTCAATTGCTGGAATGCCTCTAGCAATAAATCCGGGCATTTTTCTGGAACGAGCCGACCGAGAAAAACGAGATAGCGATCGCGCGTTAAGCCCAAGGATGTCCCATAGCGAAACGTGGGATCAGAGGGAAGATATTCTGCGGGTGCATTTGGCAAATAAATCGTCTCGCGCCCATAAGTTCTGCGAAAATATTGCTGTAAATCTCTGGAAACAACCACAATTTCATGAGCATACCGCGCCGCAGCTTGCTCTCCTAAGCGAATCAATCGACTTGAAAATCCTCCCCACTTGCTTCGTTGCCAATCGAGTCCTTGGCAGGTGACAACAATCTTCGATCGAGTTGCTAGACTGGGCAATCCGGTGAACAAAGCGGGGCCCAACGCATGAAAATGAACGATATCATAGTCGGTTTTACGAGCCGCGATCGCGCCCATTGCAGCACTCGTAAAGGCATCCACACCGCGCAGATTAAGGCAAGGCAGCGAAATCACCCGAACCCCTTCATATTCATACTGTCCCGATCCTCCGGTGTAAGACGATCGAGCATATAAATCAACAGAATGACCTTGAGCAACTAATCGAGGATAAAGCGCGGCGCAGTAATGTTCGATTCCACCTTGTCTCGGTGGAACCCCTTTCGCGCCAATGACGGCAATTTTCATGGAG
Source organism: Pseudanabaenaceae cyanobacterium LEGE 13415 (assembly GCA_015206935.1). Classification (GTDB taxonomy): domain Bacteria; phylum Cyanobacteriota; class Cyanobacteriia; order Leptolyngbyales; family Leptolyngbyaceae; genus Leptolyngbya. The sequence goes on from JADEXW010000279.1 coordinate 2,434, forward strand.
GTAGATGCAGATTAGTTAGGTAATCAGATGCGCGAACAACTTTGGTTAGACTGCTGCCAAGAGTTGTTTCTGCCATCGGGATAGCATGTCGTCGTAAACCTCACCGATCACAGCTCGCGCACTGTAAGGTTGTGCAATTCGCACACAGGCTTCTGCTGGATAGCGATCGGGATGTTGTAAAACTTGCCGGAGAGCATTCGCAACCGAGGCAGGAGTATTGTCCTCGCAGACTACTCCACTCTGAGGAGTGAGTAAGCTTGGCGTATCACCACAGCAAGTTGTGACAATAGGTGTACCACAAGCGAGTGCTTCAAGCACAACAAATGGAAGTCCTTCATAATCACTTGTTAATACACAAGCACTTGCAAATTGGTGGAGTTTCACTAATTCTGCTTGATTTGTTGCGCCTAATTGCGTAATCCGATCAGACAATCCAAGGGAGCTAATTTGAGTTTGTACAGCACCTGCTAATTCTCCATCTCCTGCAATGAGAAGATGCACAGACGGATCATTTAATTCTGCGATCGATTGAACGAGCAAGGCAGGGTTTTTCTGAGGGTGAAGACGACCCGCAAAAAGCAAAAATCTAGTATTCTCAGCGAGTCCTCGTTTTCTTGCATAGGACTGGCGCTTGGACTCTCGCTCTTGTAGGGTCAGCGGGTAAAAGACTTCATTATCAACCGTATTTCTGAAATAGCTGATTCGATCCGCGATCGCTGGATATCGCTGCTGATAGAGTTTTATTGAGTCTGCATTACAGGAAAGAACCTGGTCAAACTGACCTACTAGCAATCGTTCTAAGGCAAAATATGCGGCTGGAAATCTCCGCCAAAGAATGGCTTTATTGTTTGTTTTAGCTGCCATTTGCTGGCGAATATCGTTCTGAATAAAAAGGGTCTTATCTCCACTCCAATCGAAGGACATTAAGCTGGGTTCTAATCGATAAAAGTGCATGAAATCTGACGAAAAGCGCCGCCCAAGCAGTGCTGCGGTATATTTCAGCGTCGTGGGAATCAAGCCCCGAATATCATCATTCTCGATGTATAGCAAGGGCATAAATAGAATCGACGATCGAGCAAACTCTAATTCATGCCACCGACCCAGGGTAAGATTCGGGTTACTGGTAATTCCAACGATTCGGATCTGAAAGTCCGATGGGGCATACTTTAGAAAGGAACTAATGAGAGTCTAAATTCCTCCGATCGACGAGTTCCAGGGATCAAACTGGTAAAAAATGGTCAGAACAGGTTTTCGCATCGTTCAATCTAAGTCTAGATACGGCTACAAATCATCCCAGACAAACTAATTCATACAGAGGTTGGCGGCACTGTGACTTTAAGTAGAAACAAGACATCTATTCAGTTAAAAGCCAAATCACACACCAAGCCAGACAAGCAAGAGATTGCCTTGAGGAGAAGCTTTGTTTCAGGAATCCTTTGCGGCAACAGTAGCATTTTATTCTTCTCAAAGTCAATACTAAGTAATTGCAAAGTTTAGATATCTCTTAACCCAGAACAAAGAGCGCGATCGCAGTTGTCTTCCCGCACCTCACCCGATCGGGTACATGCTTCGTATGTGTTACTTTCGGATCAAAATCATTGCTGTTCGATGGGTCGATCGCATCATGTTCAGCACTCTAAAGAATCACACACCAGGCTAGAAAGTCTGGATTGGAATGTATTAAAGTATCGATTAGCTAAAGTCTAGCAATGATATAGGAGGTGCGGGATGAGACAACGAAAGCGATCGTATCGAGTAACGGCAAAAATTTGGTATTTTGCAACGATCGCAGTGTTGCAACTTTTTTGTATCGTTGCTTGGAGCGCTGTTTCACATCCTCAGGGAATTGCTCAGACTGTAGCGAATCATTCTAATTCCTCGATCGTTGCTCAAACCTCAAGCAGTGAGAACGCTCCGACAGCTCTAATCCGCGCTCAAACCTTAAACGCCCAAGGTGCAAATCAACTTGCAGCCGGGCAAGCCGAAGCAGCACTAGAAACCTGGAAGCAAGCTGAAGCAGCATACAAAGCAGCCAACGATGAAAGAGGAACAATCGGGAGTCAGCTTAATCAGGTGCAAGCTCTCCAAGCGCTCGGACAGTATCGACGGGCTAGAACAACACTAGAGCAAATTGATACCCAACTGCAACGCTTACCCGATTCTGATTTAAAAGCGGATGGACTCCGAAGTTTAGGGGTAACGCGGTTTCGAGTGGGCGATTTGAAAGAAGCTCAAGCCGTTTTGCAGGCTAGTTTGACCATTTCTCAGCGCCTCAGTGCAAATGCAGGTCAGAGCCAAACTCTAATTGCACTGGGCAATGTTGCAAGGGCACTCACGGAACAAGCGAAAAGAGAGAATAAACCTGAGCGGAACAATGAAGCAATCGTATTCTATCAACGCGCTGCAACTCTCGCCCCCGATGCTTTAAGGCGATCGCAAGCTAAACTAAACCAGTTGAGTCTTTTAGCCCAAATCAATCCAACGCTTGATCAAACTCCCCTTTTAGCAGAAATCCGATCGCTGCTCAAAGAGCTACCCCTAAATCGCGCATCAATCTATGCTCAAGTTAATTTAGCAGAAAGCCTAATGCAACTCAGCAATCAGGATCAGCGAGACATTGCACAACTGCTTGTCAATGCAACCCAACAAGCGCGAGAACTCCGAGATCCGAGAGCAGAAGCTTATTCACTAGGGCAATTAGGTCATCTTTACGAAACACAGCGGCAATGGTCAGATGCTCAGAAAGTCACACAACAGGCGCTGCAAATTGCTCAAACGATCCAAGCGAATGATATTGCGGTCTCTTGGCAATGGCAGTTAGGACGAGTTCTGAAGCAGCAGGGGAAAATGAATGATGCGATCGCGGCTTACAATCAAGCTGTTGAAACGCTCTCAATCCTGCGCGGTGATTTGATTGCGATGAATCCAGAGGTGCAGTTTTCGTTTCGGGAGCAGGTCGAACCAATCTATCGACAATTAGTGCAATTGCTCCTTCAAGACAATCCGAACCAGACCGCTTTAAGGCGAGCTAGAGAAGTGATTGAAGCACTCCAGTTAGCAGAACTCAACAACTTCTTCCGGGAAGCCTGCTTAGATGTGAGACCTCAACAAATTGATCAAGCTGATCCGAGTGCTGCCGTTGTTTACTCGATCCTGCTCCCCGATCGATTAGCAGTGATCTTATCGCTCCCCGGTCAACCATTGCGATACCATACTCCTTCTGTATCATCAGATTCTGGAACGATCGAGAAAGCCTTTGATGATCTCTTTGCAACGCTCAACCCATTCATTGCAACTTCAGAACCCCTGCGATCGAATCAGAAACTATACGATTTGTTGATTCGTCCGGTGGCAAAGGATCTAGCTCAAAGTCAAGTCAAAACGCTTGTCTTTGTTTTAGATGGTATTCTGCGAGGAATCCCGATCGCGGCTTTGCATGATGGACAACAATATCTGATTGAGCAATATAGTATTGCTTTGTCACCGAGTTTGCAGTTATTACCTCCCCGGTGGCAGAATCGCTCTCCCGCAGCCGCAGTTCCTTCAGATGAGCTGCAAACTCTTGCAGGTGGAGTTTCTGAGGCTCGTCAAGGATTTTCACCGCTTCCAGGTGTGGTGAAAGAAGTAGAGCAAATTTCAGCATTAGTTCCAGCGAATGTTTTATTAAATCAAGCTTTTACCCGGACTCAATTTGAAAGCAGAATCGAGTCGGTTCCCTTTCCGATCGTGCATCTTGCAACACACGGTCAGTTCTCATCTCAGGCAGAAAACACTTTCTTATTAACCTGGGACGGACGCATCAATGTGAGAGAGTTCGACCAACTGCTAGAATCTCGCAATCGTCAAGATCGAAGACCGATCGAACTATTAATTCTGAGTGCTTGTCAGACTGCAACGGGCGACAGACGAGCAGCTTTAGGACTTGCAGGAATTGCGGTTCGTTCTGGGGCGCGGAGTACGATCGCAACGCTTTGGTCAGTTCAAGATGACTCTACGGCGATTCTCATGACTCAACTTTATGAGAAACTCCGTCAACCGGGAATCAGTCGAGCTGAGGCACTACGTCAAGCGCAACTGACCTTACTACGATCGTCGGATTATCAGCATCCGTTTTATTGGGCACCCTTTGTGCTGGTGGGTAACTGGCAGTAAAGAAACATCCCAGAGGATGGCTGGAGCAAAATCTATTGCTGAAGCATTTGCTGAAAATACTGCTGGTATAACTGACAACTCACGATCGCTTGATTGCCCGATTGATGAATTAACCCCATGCTAGTTAACTTGTGAGCCAGGATCGATTCCGTGTGAATCGGCTCTGTGGCACTTAAGATCCTTCTGAACGCATCTGCTAAAGCAGGTTGTTCTTGAAGCGTCACCCAGTGGCGCTGTAGATGGTGTTGATAGAGACCTGTAGAAGTTGGGGCAGTTTCAAGCAATCGATCGAGCGTGAATTCTTCTCGACTGAGATAGTAAAGCGCAACATGGATCAGGGCAGGATGTCCACCGACTAGATTCATCAG
>JADEXW010000280.1 GCA_015206935.1 Pseudanabaenaceae cyanobacterium LEGE 13415
TGTGAACCACACTTTAAGCAGGTGGGAATACTAATTAAACCTGAGTTCGGAATGAGGAATGATGTTCAACCGCCCGGCTTTATGCCGAACTCACGATAATCAACATCCAGACATCTAGGAGAAATCTACATGCCGACTCAAGAGAAAGTGCGTTTGACGATGCAAGTCGCATTTAGCTCAATTATTCTATGCTTTTGTTTGTTTAAACTGTCGAATCCGAATGACAGCCAGTCGAGTGCCCTGTATTGGGGTGGTGTGACGAGCGTTTTGGCTTGGTGGATGCCTTCACCGGGTGGCAGTTCTGCCCGTAATTCGGCTTCGGTTAGAGCAGATGAAGTGAATGCGGTTCATATTGAAAAAATCGAAGCTGTGCCGCCAATGAACGGCTCCCCTGTTGAATCCGTAGTGCCAATGACCGGATCACATAACTAATCGATCGAGGATTCGATTTGCCTGAGATTCATAACCGCCTCCGAACAAATTAAAGTGATTCAGAATGTGATACAGGTTGTAGAGCGTTTTTCGGTTCTTGTAGCCTGCCTCGGTTGGATAAATCTCTTCATAGCCCCGATAAAATTCAGCGGGAAAGCCCCCAAACAATTCGGTCATTGCTAGATCGACTTCTCGATCGCCCCAGTACGTTGCTGGATCAAAGATGACAGGCTCTCCGGATTGTAGTATCGCCGCATTTCCTGACCATAAATCTCCATGTACGATCGATGGTTTCGGTTTATGACCTGTGAGTAATTCTGGAATTCGATCCAATAACCGCGCTCCATTCTGAAACCGTCCCCCGTTCTGCGCTCCCAATTCAAGCTGATATCCGATGCGATGCTGAATGAAAAATTCCGTCCAGTTCGATGTCCAGGAATTGATCTGTGGCGTTGAACCGATCGTGTTATTTCGCTCCCAGCCGAATGCGGTTGATTTCTGATACTGGTGCATTCGAGCAAGATTGCGTCCCATTTCTGTCCAAGATTGAGAACTTCCTCGACCCAGATCGAGCCACTCCAGCACGATATAAGCTGAGTTTTCCGCGATCCCCGTACAAATTGGCTTTGGGATTCGGATTGCTTGAGCTTCTCTCATGTGTTGTAAGCCGATCGCTTCCGCTTCAAACATTTCAAGCTGATTGGCGCGATTGAGCTTTACAAAAAATGTGAGATCGCCATCACTGATTTGATAGCCCTGATTAATGCAGCCACCGCTAACAGATTGACGGTCGCCACTTTCAAACGATTGATCGATCGCCTGACTAATCTGAGTATCGATCTGAGTCCACATCGTTTATTTTCCTGGTTTCACAATCACACAACCATAAGCGTGAGTGGGTAGATAGGTTTGAGCCGCTTTTTGCAGATCAGCCGCAGACAGTGATTGAATGTAAGTCGGATAGTTAAAGGCTGGCTCTAAGTCAGCGACCAAAGTTTGATAGTAGCCATACAAACCAGAACGATCGCTAGGCGTTTCATTACCAAATGTGAAATGATTCGCGACTTGAGTGCGAACGCGATCGAGTTCCGATTGAGTGACAAACTCAGTTTGCAAGGCTTCGAGATGAGATGCGATCGCAGCTTGTACCGCGTCCACATTTTCAACAGGCAATTGAGCCGAAACGCAGAAAATCCCTTGATGGCGATAGGTCATATTGCTTGCAGACACGCTGGATACCAAACCGCGTTCTTCTCGCAAATCTTTTACCAATCTCGCAGTGCGTCCATGTCCGAGAATGCTCGCCAATCCATCCAGTGCGTAAGTTTGCTTCAGATCTGAAAGTCCTGGAACACGCCACAACATCATTAATCTCGCTTGGGTGAGACTGGGATCAAGATGTTCTTGACAAATGATTTCAGTGAAGGGCTTTTCTGCGTTGAATGAATCGATTTGCGGTTTAGCCGCGATCGGAGAAATATGAGAAACGCTCTCTTCGACAATGCGAATCAGTTCATCCACAGGCAGATTTCCAACCGCTACCGCAGTCATCGATCGCGGATGATACCATTCGGCATGAAAATCGCGCATTTGTTGAGCGCTGAGGTTTTCAATCACCGAAGCAGGTCCTAAAACTTGGCGGCGATACGGCAAGGTTTCAAACGCCATTTCTGCCATGTGCTGATACGTGCGGCGGCGAGGATTGTCATTCGATCGACGGATCTCTTCTAATACGACGAATCTTTCCCGCTCAAAGCCATCTTCAGGAATTCGCGCATTCAGCACCACATCCATTTGCAACGGTGCGAGCGCGGCGAAATCCTTTGGAGCTGTCGTGATGTAATAGTGCGTGTAATCTTGACTGGTTGCGGCATTCGTCACCGCGCCACACTGTTCGATTTGCCGTTCAAACTCGCCGCTCTGGAGTCGATCGGTTCCTTTAAACACCATGTGTTCGAGAAAATGAGCCATCCCGTTAATTGCATCGGTCTCGACGGCTGATCCCACATCCAGCCACACATTCAAATTCACAGCATCGACGGGAATCTGTTCAGCGATGATCGTTAAGCCATTGGCAAGACGATGGACGGTAGGCGCGTTCAGTTTGGGCGATCGAATGAGCGTTGAAGTCATGGCAATTTGTGACGTGCTTTACCTATCTTAGTGTTTGCAAAGTCGTAATTCACACTTAAAATTTGTTCAATTTCCGCAAAACTCCTTTCTTTCGGTTTATCTGCTGAGTTCCGCAATTCTCTACAATAGAATTAGAGCGTTAAAAATTGTTAAGCAATGCAGAGCAAGTCAACCCGCAAAGTGGTCGTGGTCGGTGCAGGAATTGGTGGTTTGACGGCGGCAGCGCTGCTGGCTCATCGGGGATATGAAGTCTTGGTGCTGGATCAGGCGCTTGTACCAGGTGGGTGTGCCTCAACTTTTAAGCGTCAAGGATTTACGTTCGATGTAGGTGCAACTCAGGTCGCAGGATTAGAACCGGGTGGCATTCATCATCGGATTTTCTCAGAATTAGAAATTGATCCTCCTGCCGCGACTGATTGTGATCCCGCTTGTGCCGTTTTCCTTCCGGATGAAACGGAGCCGATTCGAGTGTGGCGCGATCGTGAAAAATGGAAAGCTGAACGCCAAAAACAATTTCCTGGCAGCGAACCGTTCTGGCAATTGTTGAATGATTTATTTCGCTATAGTTGGGCGTTTCAGTCCCGTGATCCCGTTCTGCCGCCTCGAAATGTCTGGGACTTGTGGCAACTGACGAAAGCGGTTCGACCAGATACACTACTCACTCTGCCGCATACGTTTTCGACCGTGGGGGATGCGCTTCGGGGGTATGGATTGGGCAACGATCGACGCTTGAAAACCTTTCTCGATCTGCAACTGAAACTGTATTCTCAAGTCGATGCGGATGAAACGGCTCTTTTATATGCGGCGACTGCATTGAGTGTGTCCCAGGCTCCCCAAGGATTGTTTCATCTTCAGGGAAGTATGCAGGTGTTGAGCGATCGATTAGTCGATTCTCTTAAACGTGACAATGGCAAACTCCTGATGCGCCATACAGTTGAGCAGATTCACACCGAATCCGGTCAAACGAAAGGGGTCACGATTCGCAGTCAGAAAACGGGTGAATCTTGGTTTGAACCTGCGGATCATGTTGTTGCAAATGTCACGGTGCAAAATTTGGTCGAACTGCTCGGAGAGGCTGCACCCAAGGGGTATCGGCATCGAGTGGACAAATTGCCGCCTTCGTCTGGTGCGTTTGTGATTTATTTGGGAGTCGATCGCTCTGCAATTCCCGAAGATTGCCCACCGCATCTGCAATTTCTCTACAATTATGAGGGCGCGATCGGGGAAAATAATTCCCTATTCGTTTCGGTCAGTCATGAAGGAGATGGACGCGCTCCTGCTGGGAAAGCGACGATTATTGCTTCCTCGTTCACCGATACCGGAGCTTGGAAGAATACCGACGATTATGAAGGCATGAAACAACGGTATGCAGCGGAAGCGATCGACAAACTCGGACGCTATTTCACATTGAATCCGGATACGATCATTTATCAAGAATCCGCAACTCCGAGGACATTTCAACGCTTTACCGCAAGAGCAGATGGAATCGTGGGCGGAATTGGTCAAAGAATCCCGACGTTTGGACCATTCGGATTTGCGAATCGAACACCTGTTCAAAATCTTTGGCTGGTCGGAGATTCGACACATCCAGGAGAAGGAACCGCAGGAGTGAGCTATTCTGCATTAACCGTGGTGCGACAAATCGAGGCGTTAACGTCTTGAGCCTTGTTGCCAAAGTTGGATCAAGGATTGGGCTTGATCATGGGCGGGTGTTCCTAAAGGAATTCGTTGAGCGATCGCAATGGCTCCAGCCGGATCAGCACTCGCTTGTGACATCGCAGTTTGTAAAAGCTGCTGGCTCCATTCATTAATCAGCGATTGAGCTTCTGAACGGAGCGGACTTGCAAGCCCAACACCATCGGCTCTCTGAATCGCTGCTGAGACAGAATCGACTGTACCGCCATTCGCGATCGATCTGGCTTCTTGTAGAAGTTGTTGGGCGGAGGCTGTGTCCTGAATTCGATTTTCAGCGGTTGGCGCAACAGATGGAGAGGGAGACGGTTGATTTAATGCCCGTTCTCGATCGCGAATCGCTTGTAGTTGACTTGCGTATTCTTGCCGTTTGTCTGCGGCTTCCCCACCGAGAGCGCGACGCGATGAAATGCGGCTCAGAAGATCGATTGCTTGTTGTAATGAGTTTGCATCACCTCGATTGGCAATTTGATTTGCTTGATCGATCAGCGGTCGATCTTCTCGGTTCTGAATGTCTGCCGTGATTTGATCGATAATTTGCTGTGCTTCTTTGGATTTTGGATTAGAACTCGACACTTGAGAAGCAGCCTCGATCGCGGCTTGCTGATCTTCAGGACGATTCGATTGAGACAATTGACGAGCGCGATCGAGTTGCGCCATCTCACCTTTCTCGGTTCTCCAACGCGCAATCAGTTGTTGAGCCTTATTGTGAGAAGGACGATCCGTACCGATTTTTTGCGCTTCAGCGATCGCGGCATCGTAATCTTCAGGCGCTCCATTCCAAACCCGTCCCATTGCGTTCGCCAGAACTTGAAAATCCTCGACTTCTTTTTGCAGATTCGCAGCGGCAGGAATTTGTTTAATCACATCTAGGGCAGTCGGCAAATCTCGACGATCGAGTGCCGCTTCTGCCAGATCGAGCATCTTCTTACCCGTATCCGCTAGAACTTCTTGCGCTCTCTGATAAACGTAGCTTTGGTTGTTAATTTCAGAAAGGAGCTTGATTGCTTCTGAGAAGTTCTGAAGTCCACCCGATTCAATCAAGTTTTTCGCCTTGGCAATCTTGGTAATATCTTCGCGAGTCGCGGTAATTTTATTGCTAAGTTCTTGATACTTCGTCGTTTGCCAGAACTTGTTATCGATCGATAATAGTCGTCCCGCTTCAGTCAATGCCAATCGCCAATTCTCTTTCCTGAGTGCGTCTTCTGCTTTGCGATACAGCGATTCAGCAGATGACCAGATACTTCTCCAACGCTTGATGCTACTTTCAACTTGGGTATGAGCCGTTCCCACTTTTGGAACCTTGTTTGCCGTGTCGATCGCTTCATCGAGTTTGCCGTTCTGAAACGCTTCTTCGCCTAAATCGAGAATTTCTTGCGCCCAAATCTCGATCAATCGCTTAACTTCGTCGTGAAGTGGATGGTCAGGCGGTAAGGTTTTGACAAGCTCGATCGCTTCTAACAAATCTTTCGTGGTGCGTTTCCCTGCCGCAATTTCAGCACAATGAATTCGTAGAGAGGCTGAGGCGAGGGGCCAAAAGATCGATGGACAGTTCGGAACCGCAGGCAGTTTGAACAGAAATGCTAAAGATAAAGCGGTTGCGCTTCCGGTGACAGCCAGTGATAGCGCAATCAACGCTCGCCAATCGCTGAAGAGCCATTTTCTGGCTTTGTGGAATCGATCAAGCGCGATCGCGATTCGCTCCGGCTTATCTTCCGGTTGAGGACGATCTTTCACCGCTTGAGCAGACGATTTTGGGTTCGGTCTGCTAGACGGTTTCCGGTTCCGACGATTAGGAATGCCGCGATCTCTGGTCATAGGTGAATTTGAAACTGCAAAGAGAGCGATCGAACATTTCAAAGGGATCGCGCTAGAAGCCATCCTACTCCCCATTGAGGAAAAAAATAACCCCAAGTTTGGCAAGTTAATCATCTTTTCAAGAAATTATTCAGCGATCCGGGAGGGCAAAACCCTGAATTTGGCGGATTTGAGTCGCTCAATCTCCTATGATCAGATTCGCAGATTTATCACAGGTGAGAACTCATGGGCGAATTACAGGCAAACGTTGCAGTGCTTTCAGCTTCGTATACAGTTGCATAGTACAGGTTGATCATTAACTGAAATTCAAGCTTGATGTTTAGTTCTCAAATCCCTGGTCTATTTGGAATTCGCCACTCCAATCGAAATTTTGCTGAAAAGTATTCATGGGGCAAGAATCAATTTAATTCTGCTTTCCCAACATCATTGGCAGCTTTTTTAGAATTTCAGGGTTTTGAAAACGTTTACCTGATGCTTAATGAAAATTTACAAGTCTACCATAGTCACATTAGTACAATGGAACTTTATGGAGCTACTCCAACTTCTGAAGACATTTTTTACGCTTTTGAAAGCCAATATTTGCCATTTCAGCAACTCGTGATTGGCGACTTCCCAAGAGTAGATTTAGTGACTTTAAGGAGAGACGATAATGCTTGTCTTCGAGGAATTGAAATTAAGCTAACTGCGCTTCCAGATAATTCCACCTGCGATCTACCAGATGATCAATTTGGTTGCGAATTAGTGATTAGACCAGACACGATCGTTTATTTAGCCTGTAGTATTGCGATTTGCTTTCAATCAGATCAGGCGAGTTTAATTCGGTTGATTGGAGATGGATTTGATGCGATTGAAGATTGGCAGGAAGGTGTCAATA
>JADEXW010000281.1 GCA_015206935.1 Pseudanabaenaceae cyanobacterium LEGE 13415
CCCTAATTCTGTGTGGGATAACAATTACTCGACTGGAGTGAGCCGATTGAAAGAAAGCAGTCGTTAGTATTGTATGAGCAGAGTAGCAGTTTTTCTCATTAACTTCGCAATTTTTGAAGCCAAAGCAAATCTCACATAGTGATACGCTGAAAGCAGATGAGTAAACCTGATCTACACAGAGAGGAGCATTCAGTCGCGTGGCTCAATTAAATAGCAATGAGTATGGCAATCTGCTTGCTGAAGTGAAGCAGAGAATTCGGTCAGCCCAGTATGAGGCTCTGAAAGCTGTAAACCGTGAGTTGATCGCGCTCTACTGGGATCTTGGAAAACTGATTGTCGATCGACAACAGCAAAATTCTTGGGGCAAATCGATCGTTGAACAGCTAGCCAAAGATTTGCAAACTGAGTTTCCGGGAACGAGTGGATTTTCGGCTCGAAACATCTGGCGGATGCGCGATTTCTATTTGACCTATTGCAGTAATGAAAAACTGACACCATTGGTGGCAGAAATTGGTTGGTCGCACAACATCGTCATTCTACAGAAGTGTAAAGATGATTTGGAGCGAGAATTTTATATCCGATCAACTCGCAAATTCGGCTGGACAAAAAACGTTTTGATTCACCAAATCGAGAATCAAACATACGAAAAGACGTTGCTCAATCAGACGAATTTTGAGAAAACCGTCTCAGACTCGATCCGCCAACAAGCCAAGCTTGCCATCAAAGATGAATATATCTTCAATTTTCTTGAACTTGCCGAAGAGCATAGCGAAGTCGAATTAGAACGAGCGATTCTAGGAAAAGTCGAGCCGTTCCTACGAGAAATGGGTGGAATGTTTGCGTTTATAGGGAGCCAGCATCGTCTTGTCGTTGGCAATGAAGATTATTATGTTGATCTGTTGCTATATCACCGTCAACTAAGAAGCCTGGTTGCGGTTGAAATCAAAGTTGGAGAGTTCAAGCCGGATTATGTTGGAAAAATGCAATTTTACCTGGCGGTGCTAAACGATCAGGCAAAACTTGAGGGAGAAAATCCATCGATCGGGATCATCTTGTGCAAGACGAAGGAAAAAACAGTCGTTGAGTACGCGCTCCAAGATTCAAGCAAGCCGATCGGAGTCGCAACTTATCAGATCACCTCAAATTTACCAAAAGAGTTACGTGGGCAACTGCCTGCACCTGAACAAATTTCCAAACTTCTTGAGGATATTGAGTAGAGTGTAACGAGTAGGGTTAGTTTCACTACCAGATTATTTCTACTTCTTTTTCAGGAGTTTTACGGTCCTGATCAAAGACGATAGTTAACTGCAATTACGTACACTCAATCTCGTTTTTGCAGCTCTACAGCACATTGTTTGTACCAGCTTCTCGTCCCAAGCATCAGATCTTGAAACAAGCCATGTTTGTGTTAAACGGATTTGTGCAAAGCCAAAATCAAAATCCAAGCATCTCCTATTCACCTCTAGTGCGCGGAACTGAAGAAAGCTGAAGACAACAAGACATAACAGATTCATGCTGAACGGAAAACGATCGACAGATTTTGGGTAAATTTTGATCTAGGATTAATTCAACTTCCTCATGTCAAGTAAATGTTGTGAATTCTGAATCCTCGATCGAATCGTCGCAGTCTCCCAGTGAGCAGTCAGGCTGGGAACAGTTTATCGAGTTATTTAATAGCGATGGAATGCGGGTGTTTGAATGGATCGACCAAGCTGCCGCTTGTCTTGAAGCAGTTGATCGTAAAAACATATCTAAGTCTGCCAATCAGATTAAGTTAAGTAAAACTCGGCTACAGGCAGCGCAGAGGATTCATAGCGAACTCTCATCGCTGTTTTCCACATTGCCACAGTCATCGGAAAATCAAGACCAACGCAGTCGCCTTCAGCAGCAGTTTGATGTCCTCAAAGCGCGAATCCAATCCTTAGACCAGAAATTTAGCGAACTCATGCGAGACAGCACTACCAAAGCGGCGAAGCAATCTGAACTTTTTCTAAACGACGCGATCGAGGCGATTCCAACTGGCGCACCCTTCATTAGCTCGATCGAATCTCAGTTGCGAACAGACTTATGGGCAGATCGAGATGGCACTGCTGTTTTCTCTAAAGTTGCTAAAAGCAATCCGAAAAATTACATTGAGCATTACATCTCTAGTCCAGGCGATGTCACGATGCTGCCCTGGGACGCTGCCGAAAAGATTATCAACAATTTTGGATTCAACACGGTAAAACTTCAATTGATTCTTGCGGCACACGCGATGAACCAAGCAGAGCCGTGGAATGACAGCTTTACCTTATCTGGCGAAGATGTCATTAGAAATTTGGGCTGGAATAGTCGTAAAGATATTCCCATGAGCCAGAAACTAGCTGAGTTAGCCGGATGTGCGTTTGCTCTAGACTGCTTACTGGTCAAAGTAGAGTGGAACGAAGGGAAAGTCAGCCGTCGCAAAACACGAGTCACGGTTCAGACCTCACGGATGTGGAATATTGCCATTACCGCAACGGGGCAGAAAAATTTACTCTCCGAAAATCTAGAAGATCTTGAGAAGCTGGAACTTCAAGTGCAGCCTGGACTTTGGACAAAAGGCTTTTTGAATCGGGGTGGCGCAAAAGCGAGAGAAGCACTGTACCAATTTGGTTATCTTGCTCAGAGTGTACTCAAAATAGACCCCTATCACAATGAGCTTGCCTTGCGTTTGGCTCTACATCTGACGCTTGAAAGCCGCTTTCACACCTCTGGGCAGTACCGAGTTAGAACCCTCTTCGACTCAGCCCTTCTGGGTTATTCCGACAAAATTGCTCAAGCACAATCGAATCGGCATAAAGCTCGCGACCTGACTAACCAGTGGAATGAGGCGCTTAAGACTTTGATGAGATTGGGGTGGACGATTGACTTTGACGATCGCTATTCGGAATGTCTCAAACCGGACAGCACACTTCGTAAACCCAAAGGGTATTTCAACTTGCTACTAGAGAGCAAAATAACGATTCATCCCCCTGAGCCAATCCCAGAACTTCTAACTCAAGGGAAATTAGGAAAATCAAAGATCACCCAGACTGAGGAACAAGCGCCACAAATAAAAGCTGCTTTGCTTTCCGGCGAACAAGTTCGGGAAGCGCGAAAACAGCGCGGATGGAGCCAAGCAAAATTAGCGGGATTTCTCGGCATTTCTCAACAGCTAATCTCGCATATTGAATCTGGTCGTCGAGAACCAACCCCGGAAGTTGAAGCCAACATTAGAAGATTGCTTAAACTCTAATCCCTTTCAAAACGTGCGTTTTAGCATTTTATCCTTGTTAATTACTACACAATGCCATTTGTAGTAAAAAATATAACGCTCAAAATCGACCTCAAAGCTTTATGTAGCATGAGTTTCAAGTTACTACAAATAGACCCGAATTCACTCACGAAATGCCCGGATCGACTCACAAAATGCCCGGATCGACTCACAAAGAAGTTCTTCTAACCTCTGTACAGTAATGCTTACAGGCTTTTACTACACCTCTAAGTAGTTTGATAAAACTGATCGGTCAAAAACACAGTTTTTCTGAGTCTGACAGAATCTAGCATCCTTACTCCTTAACAGAGGTAAATTTCGGATGCGATCGTCCCCAAACGCTATCAGGCACGTTTCACAGGAGTTGGCTAAACAGCACCTTGCTGAACCAGCCATTTTCAAGTTTGCTGTCAATACTCAAGGCTGTGACAAGAACTGGAACTTTAGACGTTTAAGCGCTAACTTTCGCGATCGCGAAGGCACGCTCAACGACATAATCGGACACATCAGGCAAGGACACGCTATTTGTGCAGGTCTACTCAATGGGCGATGGCGCTCAAAGTCAAATTTTGTCGGTTCGCAGTGGGTTTTGTGTGAAATCGACAACGCAACCTTGCTGAAAGACGACCAGGGAAATATTGTCAGAGACCAGGCCGGCAAAGGAATTAAGATCTATCAGCGCCAGATGACTTTGGAAGAAGCGATCGCGCATCCATTCGTTCAAAAATACTGTTCGTTGATCTACACTACACCCAGCCATACTTCAGACTGGCACCGATTTCGATTTGTATTTCAACTGCCAGAGTTAATTGGCAATATCGAAACCTACGAAGCGATCGTTCAGTTTCTGCTTGGACATCTACCCCACGATCCAGCCTGCAAAGATGGTATCCGCGTGTTTTACGGAAATACGAATGCAGAGTTTCCGTTGATTAATCCTGCTGCTTGTTTGCCGAGAGAGTGGGTTCATCAAGCCATTATTCAGGCTGAAAGAACACGACAGGAAAGAGCAGAGCAAGAGAAAATTACTACTCTTAAGCGACAACAGTTTCAGCAGTTGATTCAAAATGAGGGTTGGGATACAGATGCACTGATTCAGCAAGCCCTAAACCACATTCCGCCCCGAACACCTGGAAGCGGCAACTACAACGAGTGCCGACAAGTCCTAATGGCGCTAGCGAATCATTATGGTGCTGTCGAAGCTGAGTTAATCGCACAAAGCTGGAGTCCTTCGATCAAAGGAACAACCTGGAATATTGCACAGAAAATCAGATCGTTTCGACGCAAAGGAATCACGATTGGGACACTGTTTCACACTGCGGCTAAGTATGGATTCCGGTTTCCGCAGCGCAACATTGAGTTCGACCCACAAGAGCCAAATCAAGAAGCCTATCGAGCTTTTGTTGCTGAACAAGAAGAGAGATCGCGTTTAGAGCAGATTCAAGCCGAACATCACGAGTACGATCGATTGAAGCTGTGCCTTAGATGGTTTCAGCAAGGTCTTGAGCAGAAAGGATTTGGCAAATGCCTAAAGCGAAAAGCGAAAATCACAGCATCAACGATTGAATATGTGCCAGGAAAGCTGCCCAGACCGGAGGACTATAGCAACCCGCCAAGGATTGTCTATAAGAGAGCGCAACTGAGTCAACTGCTTTGGGAAGCTCGAATAAAGGGCTGGCACGATATTCTCGATACCACGCCGCCGGGAGGCGGTAAATCACATAGCTACGCCTCACTTTCGCCGCTCGAACTCGGTGTACAAAAGATCGAAGATGAGAAGGACAATAATCAAGCTATACATAGAGTCTGGCTACTTAGCCGGAACCATCGCAATCCTACAACTGAACCAGCCGAGCATAACTACGAAGATTTGCCAGTTAGAAATGCTGGCTTCGTCAAAGAGACGACGCGAAAAACGCCGTTAGGCGCAGACTTCCTACGATGGGCGAAACACGGCGAAGCTGTCGAAACTCAGGGAAACTGCCATCTTACTGATCTCATTCACAAAGCTGCTAACAAGGGCTTATCCACCGCAAATCAAACTGCTGCCATCAATCCGTTCTGTGAGATTTGCCGTCACAAGGACTACTGCAAAGAGTCATCCGGCAACGGTTTTGGATTTCGGTTTGAGCGATCGCAAGTGTTTCAGTTTGCAACTCAGGTTCGTGCCTCGATCGATTCACTGCCTGATCCATCCGACTACTCAGCATACAGCGGTGATGTTGCAATTTTGGATGAAGCCTTCACCCAACTCCGACCCATTCAATCCATTACAGCAACTTTGAGTGACTTTGACACACAGTGGGCAGAGCTTGAAGCAAACTTACCCGCCGCACACGCGCTACTACAACCTTTGCGTCAAGCCTTACGACCCCTAGTTGCAGGAGAGGTCAGACAGCATCACGGGTACGACGATGAGAAGCTAAAAACTTTGATTCCAAAAGCACCGACACAGTTCAACAAAGTTCTAGAGGAAGCTTGGCAAACTCTAAGTGTTAACTTCTCAACTTTGACCGAAGAACCGGATCAAATCCAAACCAAGAACGAAACAGCGGAGATTACTCGATTGAAAAACAGAACCCAGCGACAAAGCCAAAAGCTAGAGAGACTTCGGCTTGAATTGGCTGAATTACAAGAAATTGAAGAGGAACTGAAACAAGGACAGATTGACTTATTCAGGCAATATCAGTGGTCAGAAATTGAGCGGCAAGCAAAGCTAAATCGATTGGCAAAGCTTCCCCAAATCATTGAAGCCACTCACACGGAACTGGAAGCTGATTCTGAGCAGTTAAATCAGTTGCTTCAACATCGGAAACTGTATCGCAGTTTTAATCGATCGCAATTCCAAAATGCACAGGATCGTCTGAATACGATTCTCGATCGCCTACCTTCACAATGGTTATTACCATTTCTAGCCGTCTGGAGCGAATCGATAGCCGGAGCGATTCGAGTCGGTGCATTTGGAGGGTTAACCATCACAACATACAACGATCGACACAACGCCATTTTGAATCACATCAAAACCAGAATCTATCTTGATGCAACTGCAACCCCCGAAGTTCTCAGCCTGTACCGTCAGATCCCAACTAGCCAGATTCTTTGGATTACCCAAGCACAGCCTCGATTACAAAATCTCGCTGTTACTTGGATACAAGGATTAGGGCTTGCAGGAAAAGACCGCTCCCTCAATTGTGATGGACGAATCAACGCATTGTTAGAGGTTCTAAAAGAACAATTTCCAGACATTGCCGTGTTTGATTGGCAAAGCAAAAAGCAGGATACAAATGCTGACGGGCACTGGTTCAGCGACTTCACTAGAGGCACAAACGAATTTGCGAATCGAAGTGCGATCGTTGCGATCGGGCTACCGCTGCCGAATGCTGGTGTATTCTACGATCTCTGGAAAACGCTCACAAAGCAGTCAGAGATTGAACATCTTTCATTCAATGATTTCTATCAACACCAGATTGACGCTGAAGTTATTCAAGTCATCGGACGACTCCGAGCAAATCGACGGCTCGATGAATCCCTGTCTGTCTTTTTCATTGGCGATACTGAACAGTCAAAGAACCTGAACTATCAATTGCCCAATTCTCTGGATTACACAATTTGCCAAGCACGAGAGATTACACCAAAAGCAGCAACATCGACTGAATTAGCCTGGATCATAG
>JADEXW010000282.1 GCA_015206935.1 Pseudanabaenaceae cyanobacterium LEGE 13415
TCTGCAACATTTTCAAATAGAGCGATTAGACTAAACTTGCAACTCTATTTTGAATTCACATTAAAACTTCGGTTCCGACGGGAGCGCAATCTATGCTTGAGATTACTGGTGCATTATTTCTGATTGTTTTAGGTTACATCATTGGATCTGTCCGCATTGTCGAGCAAGGCGATCAAGCGATCGTGCAACGACTCGGACAATACAAACGCATCCTTAATCCAGGACTGAATTTTGTGATCCCACTGCTGGACACGGTACTGATCGAAACGATTCGGGAACAGCTTTTGGATATCGAACCGCAACGGGCATTTACGAAAGATAATGTGCCAATCGAAGTTGATGCTGTGGTTTCTTGGCAAATTCTCGATTTGAGAAAGGCGTACTATGCGGTTGAAGATTTGGAAGAGTCACTGAAACAAATTGTGATTTCAACCATGCGAAACGAGATCGGGCAGTTGACCTTAGAAGAAACGTTCTCGAATGCTGGCACGATTAATCAGGCGTTGTTACGTCAGTTGGACAAATCCACTGCGAACTGGGGCGTAAAAGTGATTCGCGTTGAGGTGCAAGAGTTCCAGATTTCTCCAGCCTTGCGCGAATCGTTAGAGCGTGAACGGGCGGCACGAAGTGAGAAACAAGCGGAACTGACTCGAACTCAGGGAACCGTTCAATCGATTCAAGAGTTGGCACAGGCGCTTCGTGGACAAATGAATGCAGAAGACGTGCTGCGCTACTTGGTGGCGAAAGATTACGTGACTGCAAGTTTGGAATTGGGCAAGAGCGATAATTCCAAGATCGTGTTCATGGACCCGCGTGCGCTGAATGAAGCGGTTACGGATTTGATGGGACATGCGAGCGTGATTGAACCTCGCGATCGCGGAAATATTGACGGAGACATGGACGTTTAATTTTTGCGCCAAATGGCATCCGCCACTCGACAAGCATCCCGCATTTCTGCAACATCGTGAACGCGAACCACATCGGCTCCGTTTACGATCGCGCTCACACAAGCGGCAGCCGTTCCCCAAACTCGTTTTTTTGGATCAGGCTGATCAAGAATATGCCCGATAAAGCTCTTTCGAGAGGCTCCCACTAGAATCGGGCAATTCAATGTTTGAAAATCTTTTAATCGTCTGAGAATTTCTAAGTTTTGATTGTAGTTCTTCGCGAATCCGATTCCTGGATCGATCACGATTTGAGAAATTCCATGTGCGATCGCGCTTTCGATTCGTTGTTGTAAGAATTCGATTATCTCTTGAATCAAATTCTCATATTGCGTTAACGATTGCATTGTTTTAGGAGTTCCCTTCATGTGCATCAGAATGATTGGAACGCCTAATTGACTCACTGTTGAAAGCATTTCTGCATCATAAATTGCACCTGAAATATCGTTGATCAAATCGGCTCCAGCATTGATCGCTTCTTTGGCAACGTGCGATCGAGTGGTATCCACCGAAATTGGAATCTGAAATTTTTGTCGAATGGCTTCGATGACGGGAATGACGCGATCGAGTTCTTCTTGCAATGAAACTTCGTCGGCATTCGGGCGCGTGGATTGTCCGCCAATATCAAGAATATCTGCCCCGTCTTCGATCATTTGAGCCGCTTGAGCGATCGCGTTTTCTAATGTATTGAACTGACCGCCATCGCTAAAGCTATCGGGTGTGACGTTTAGAACGCCCATGATGTAGGTTTTTTGACCCCAGTGAAATGTCGATCGTGGTAAGTCCCAGGCTTGCATAGCATTTTCTCAAATCGTTGTTTGATCATCGCATTCCGAATCGCTATAATGCGAACCGCTCTGAGTTGTGAACTGCTCTAAATCCCACATTTCTACTGTGTACACCAACCTACTGTGTACACCAAACTTACTGTGTACACACAAATCGCTCAATTTGTCGTCGCTGCAACTTGAACGATTACTTCAACTGAGAAAAGTCATCTAACGCGACTGAATTGAGAAAAACTTTCCAATCATTCACGATCGCGGCATTACTAGGCTGGGTTCGACGCAGCATGAGAAAAATTGCAACAGCATCATACCAAAGTCCTTCTCTCGCATAAAGTTTCGCTTGATCGAGTAGCGAGGCGGACTGTAACTGATTCTTGAGAACAGTCGCTAGTTCGACTCGTTGTATCCAACCTTCTGTGATCATATTGGTCGATGGATCATCCACATCGCAGGTGAGTGAAAATTTCCAGCGATAGGTTTTCCCCACTTCTAAGGGAGGTAGATTTGCGGTTTGAGGCAAACTTAGGCTGATTAGTCCAGGCTTTCCAGCAATTTGGAATGTGGTGCTGTATAGTTCCGTTTGTCGATCGTCTAACAAGACAAATGCGGCGGTCGTGGGTTGTGTCGCAGGAACATACCAAGAAAAAGTCGGATAAGCGGAAACTGTTAGACCAGAGTTTGACTGAGGCATGATTGCAACCACAGAACGTTGCGTCTGAAGACAAGCTCCGCGCGTTCCGCTGCCTTCTCGTCGTCCGGGCAGTCCGCGATTTTTTGGCACGAAGCGCTGGGCAAATCCAGCTTCTACAAACGCCGAAACGGATAGTCCAGTCGCGATCGCGATTACAAATCCCAAACGAATGATACGCATGTATAGTGCCTGATCCTGATCGAGTCTATTTTGAGAATTAAAGGTCGATCGCGTCATCCGCAGATGTTCTAGAAACTGAGACGCGATCGAGATTCCGTAACGGAACATACGGAACCGTTGGATCAACTCGATAGACAGTTACCGATCGCTGTTTTCCATTGAGTTGAATCGCTCCCCAAGCTTCGAGCGGAATGCGATCATCTAAATATTGCTGGGTTGATTCTGAGATTAGAATTCGACAATCACTCGGTTGCTGCTCTTTCAAGCAAGCTTCTAAACGAGCTGCTGTATTGACACTATCGCCAATGACACCGTATTCGATTCGATCTTTGCTGCCTAAGCTGCCGACAACAACAGTTCCAGTACAGATTCCGATTCGCATTCGGAAAGATCCAAGTCCTTGCTCAATCCATTGCTGATTGAGGGCAGAAAGCTTTTCGCTCATTGCGATCGCACTATTCACAGCATTCTGGGCATCTTGCGCGATCGCAGTTTCATCCGTTCGCGGAATCGGCACACCAAACACCGCAAACAAGCCATCTCCAGTAAATTTATTTACGATTCCATCATGCTGCGTTACTTGCTCGGTCATTGCTGCGAGATAGTCATTTAACCAATTCAACAAGGCTTCAGGAGAAAGCTTTTCAGACATCGAACTAAATCCTTGAAGGTCTGCAAAGAGTAGCGTCGCAGTCACTTCCTGACCGGGTAGCTTTCCAGATTGAATTAAAGTATGGCGATTTTTCCATAAAGCTTGAGCAACTTTGGGTGAAGTATTTTGTCCGAGTAGCGCGATCGCAATTCGATTTTGGTGTTGTAGCCTTTGAATGCGATAGATAATAATACCGATCGAGCTTGCACTCATTCCGATCAGCGGAGCCACGATCGATAACCAAGTTCCTAACTCCAGAGCAATCACACCGCTGCTCAAGAGAACAATCACTAAGCTGGCTTGAATTCCACCCAGAAGCGGCAAACGGCGAACCTTGTTAGCAATCAAACCACTTAATAGCACCCAACTTACAATCCAGAGCGATTCTGTCCAACTTGGAAGTGCATTGATCAGAGAGCGCTTTCCGGTTGCAGCATCTAACACTTGACTAATGATTTGAGCATGAATTTCGATGCCGCTCATTCTGTGAAGATTATGCTGATTGGGACTGTAAGGGGTATAGAAAAAATCATTGCTACTTAATGCAGTATTGCCAATCAGAACGATCTTGTCTTTGAACCAGCGCGGATCAAATTGCCGATCGAACAATTGCTTTAAGCGAATTTGGCGAGCAATATTCGGAGTGCGATAGTTCAGAAGAATCTGGTGTCCGCTGGTGTCGGCAGTTCGATACCCACCTGAAGTTGAAGCTAAAGGTAAGAAGGTACTTGCACCCAATTGGAGAATGCCAGGATAGCTCGAACTTGCTTGAGGTAGAATTTGCGATTTTTCGAGATAGATAAAAGCCGTTTGCATTGCGAAGGAAGTCTCTTCGTTTGCAAAGATCAAAGCACGACGAAGCACACCATCCGCATCGATCGACAAATCATTAAACCCAGTTTGCTCTGGAGCCATTCCTTGAGGTGCGGGAATTCCCGGTTGCTTATCGCTTCCAATCCGGTAGATGCCCGTCACATTTGGAGCTTTCAATTGTTTTCTGAGTTGTGCTTGTCCCTCACCTTGAGGCAAATCGCGATAAAAATCGATACCAATCACTCTCGGTTGATGTTGCTGTAATATCTCAATCGCTTGAGCTAAGGTTCGATCGCTGGGACTGGTTGCTTTTAACCATTGCAAATCTGCTTCGGTCACACTCACAATCAAAAGCCTTGGATCACTTGATTGTTGAGGACGCGATCGCATCATCCAATCATAGGCTCGTAGTTCCAAAGGTTCAAACACAGCGAACCGCGCCGCAGAAAGGGTTAAACCCGCGATCGCAGAACTAATCAATACGGTGTGAACGAAACTAGATTCTAGCCAGCGTTTGAACATGGTTAAAACCGATAATTAGAATTGAAGTACAACACTGCATCAGATGAAGTGTTGATTGGTGTTAATGCAAAAGCAGCTTCTATCCCGATCGACCATTTCGTATTGGGTTGCCAAATCACGCCTAAACCTGTACTGGTATACAAACGATTCGGTTCTTGAACCGGATTATTTGGATGGTTCCACACCGTTCCCACATCCACAAAGGGCGTAAGTTTTAGCATTGAGTCTCCGGATGTCGATCGCACTAAAGTCATCTGATTTGAAAGCGAAAAGGTAATGCCGTTATCGCCACTAAACGCATTGGGGATATATCCGCGTAAGAACTGTGCGCCTCCGAATGCAAACTGTTGAGAAG
This sequence comes from Pseudanabaenaceae cyanobacterium LEGE 13415, assembly GCA_015206935.1. Lineage (GTDB taxonomy): Bacteria > Cyanobacteriota > Cyanobacteriia > Leptolyngbyales > Leptolyngbyaceae > Leptolyngbya. Next base: position 4,946 of record JADEXW010000282.1, read on the forward strand.
GCGGTAAGAGATCGGGGGTAAGCTGCCATGTAAGTTGTGCAGACAGCAAATGATTTTTGCTAATTGGCTGAAGGCGTTGAAGTTGACCTGTCCAAGTTGCAAAAGTACGATCGACATTCTGATTTAATTGCCCAGATGCGCCAGTACCGAGATTGAGCTGCGATCGACCCATCCAAACGCCAGCACGATCGCGCTGAAGAAAGTCCTGCCCAAACCGCATGACTGTACTTTGATTTTCGCTAGTGAGTAAGTCAGCAATTAATGTTTCTCCAGTGCGGTGGACGACTCCAAACGACAGAGCAAATTCTCCTTGCGGTTGGCGGCTCAAAGGCTGTCTGAGTGAAACTTCATAGAGATCTGAGCGTCCCCGAATTGCTAAATCTTCTAATCCCGCCTGTGTGACTTGATAGCGATTTGGAGCAAACCGAAACTGTAACGTTCCTTGTTGAGCATTCAGCGATCGTTGATAGCTAAAGTTCCACAAATTCGCACCACCTGATGTCGATCGACTATAGCTCGCAAACAGCAAATCTGAGTCCCCGGTTAAATTCCGAGTTCCAATTAATGCAGTAGTCATGGTTGAACCAATGCTAGCTGAACCATAGTTATCAATGCTGACATTTGCAATAGTAGGGCTAGCTTCCGTTACTCGAACTGTGAGGATACTATTACCAAGACTGCTTCCTTCTTTTAGTGTTGCTTCGATGTTTTTGAACAAGGGATCATTCCGAAGCAGTCGCAATTGATGTTCTAAGCGCTCTTGATTGAGCGGTTTTTGTCCTGCTAGTTGAATACGATCGCGAATATAATCTGTCCGAACGCGCTGATTTCCTTGAATCTCAACACTTTCCAAACTGCCTTCAACAATCTGAATATGAGCAATTCCATTCTCGATCGTTTGATTTGCAAGAACAGCTCGCGAAGTTAGATAACCATGATCCAAGTAGTAGCGCGTAATGGCATCTGCTACCTTGTGTAATTCCTGTAGTGTCAGTGGCTGGTCTTCATAAGGTTGGGTGATGTTTGCTAGTTCCCATTGATCGAATACTGAACTACCAACGATTTTAAATTGTTGAATCGAGACTCGAACAGGAGCTTTCGTCTCTGCGGCAACAGGTAAAGATTTTACAAAGAATCCTAGTAGAATTGCTGATGCTAGTAAGAATCGATCGCATTTCACCTGTTCTGTCCCTGATTGCACTGATTAGCCTCAGTCTGCCCAGCGTTTCTCTAGTTTTTACTAATGAGTATTGTTGCGTATTCCAAAAGTCATCCCCTGATTAAACTTGCGTAATCTCTCAGGGAAGCAAAAGCGCGATCGTGGGGAATGGTAAAGCTGGTAACAAGATTGAGTCGTGTGTACAGACAGGTACTAAGCCATTCCAGGGAGCTTCTCATGAATTATTTTGGTCAGTGTAAAGCGATCGCTGCAAAAATCGGATTGTCGATCGTGGGTGTGACTGCATTTGCGGTTCCGGCGTTTGCGGACAATCCTTCCGTGAGTGGTGCTGTGAGTTACACGACTCCCGCAGGCTACGCCACTTCGATTTCGGCTGAGAAAGTAGCACCTGCTGGTTTTGCTTTCAATGGTGCAGCAACCGTAACGATTGTACCTGGAACAGGGGGCGCTCCTTTGGGATTGTCGTTGGATACGGGAACGCTTTCTGCGGTGGGAACTCCGCCTTCGACTTCAACGATTAAGGGGACTGTGGTTCAAACCTTGGGCGGTTTGAATGTGATGACTAAGGAAGGCTTGGATGCTTATGCTGCAATTTTAAAGGCGGCAGCGGGCGCGAACGGTTTGGAATAGATTGGCTCTCATGCCAAATGGCGTTACAGATTTTTTCGCGTCGGTTGGAGCGGCTAAAGCCCCCTAAATCCCCCAAATTTGGGGGACTTTGAAGATAGAAAGCGCTTTGGAATTCGAGAAATTTTTCTTCCTCAAAGTTCCCCAGAATGGGGGATTTAGGGGGCGAAAAG
>JADEXW010000029.1 GCA_015206935.1 Pseudanabaenaceae cyanobacterium LEGE 13415
TTCGGTAGAAAGTTAAGCAATGTATACCAAATCAGTCTGTTAATGCGACAGATCCTTCGCTCCCTAACTCCCCCAATTCGGGGGGACTTCCGGATCTTGTTCCCCCAAACTTGGGGGTTAGGGGGCTTGCCGCATCTATCGCACTCAAAAATCAATTTGGTATTACTCGATCGCGTTTTTGTTCGTCTTCGCGCCGCTCACCGTTCATGGCTCAACTCGATCAACAGGCAGAAACTCGCCCTCTCTCGACCCTGCTCCAAGTGGGAACCTTGCTTCAACTCGCAGATGGTCGGGTTCAAGCGTGTGATGCTGGAGTTGAACCTCTATTGGGCTATACGTCAGAACAATTGATCGGAACGACAATCGATGATCCACCCTGGCAAACAATTCATACAGACGGCAAACCGTTTCAGCCTGAAGAGTATCCCTCGATCGTTGCTCTTAAAACTGGACAACGGCAGAAAACGACAATGGGTTTTTATCAGCCAAGCGGTCATCTCGTCTGGCTCCAAGTTGAAGCGTCTCCTTTATTTCAGTCTGACCAGCCCTACGCTGTGGTCGTGACGCTGCGTTCTCAAGATTATTCGGAGTGCGATCGCAGTTCTCAAGCAGCGATTTTTCAGGATGCTACCGAGCGAACCCAAGCGCTCATTCGCAAAAATGAAGCGCGATATCGAGCCTTGATCGAACTCTCACCGCAAATTGTGTATGTCAGCGATCCGAATGGAATGGTGCAGTATTGCAATCAGTGGGGGCTAGATTTTACAGGTCGATCGATCAACTACTTGCGGGGATATGGTTGGACAAGCTTAGTTCATCCGGAGTATCGCGATCGCACTTACACAGCTTGGATCAACGCATTCGAGAACAATGGAATTTTTGAACTTGAAACGCTGTTGCTTCGAGCCGATGGACAATATCGCTGGGTGTACTCTCATGCTTCCCCCGTTCGCAATGAATCTGGTGCGATCGAATATTGGATTGGAATTGTGCTGGATATTCACGATCGTAAAGAAGCAGAACTTGCTGCTAGTCGCCAAGAAGCTGAATTTCGTCAACTTGCCAATGCAGTGCCTCAAATGGTTTGGGTAAATGATGAAACAGGCAAAAAAATCTATGTAAATCAACAATGGATAGATGTGTTTGGCTTGACGCTAGAAGAAGCTCAAAGTGCAGAAAACCTTCAAAGCATTGTTCATCCAGATGATTTAGAGTCTGTGTTTGAACAATGGGAAATTGCATTAGCAACCGAGACACCGTATCGAATTGAAGCGCGAATGCGACATGCTCAGACGGGAGAATATCGCTGGTTTCTGAACTACTGTGAACCGTTTAGAGATGGGTCTGGGTCAGTTATTCGCTGGTTTGGAACTGCAACTGATATTACCGAAACCAAACGACGGGAGCTTTATACAGCATTTTTAGCTGAAATTAGTCAGGAATTAACGATCGATCGAACTGAAACCGAAATGATGCAAGTTTTGGGCGAAAAGATTGGTCAGTTTTTTAATGTTTTCAATTGTGCCTTTGCTCAGTTTGATTCGAGTATCGATCGTGCTGTCGTCTACTACGATTGGCGTAAAGATAAAACAACAGTCAGCTTAGTTGGAGAATATTCAATGGCGGAATATGCTCCAATGGAATTTTGGCATCAGATGGTCAACAATCAGCCTGTAATTGTGAATGATATTGACACTGATCCTCGGATTGCTCATTTTGCAGAGCGATATCATGCTATCAATATTGGCGCTTTTGTGGATGCTCCTTTTGTTAGCGATCGGGGAATCCAATTCGCGATCGCACTACATCATCAGCATCCTTATTACTGGCGACCTGACGAGGTTGAGCTTTTGCAGCAGTTGACCACCCGAATTTGGTCGTATTTAGAACGCGATCGAGCTTTGCAACAACTCAAACTTACAGAAGCTCGACTGCAAGATATTTTATCGAGCATTCACGAGAATTTTTTAGTGTGGGACGACAATTGGAACGTTGCTTATTTGAATACTGAGTCTGCAAATACGATCGGAGCAACTCGCGAAGAACTGATCGGGAAGCACTTTTGGGACATCTATCCTAATATAGTCGGAACTGAGTTTTGGGAGATGCTGCAACAAGTGAAGCGCGATCGCACACCTGCGTTTCATGAGTTTTACTATCCTGAGTCGGATCGCTGGTATGCAAACCGGACTTATCCTACTTCTGAAGGGGTTGTGAATGTTAGCTCTGATATCACCGATCGCAAACGCATTGAGGAAGACCTCCGACAAAAAACAGCAATTCTCAACACAATCAATGAAGCAACTGCGGCGCTGGTCTATGTGAAGGATCGTCAAGGGCGCTATGTACATGCGAATCCTGCGGCATTGGAAGTCTTGGGTAGACCTGAGAATGAGATCATCGGACAGTGCGATCGAGAATTGTTTGGAAAGGATATCGCTCCAATCATCGAAACCGATCAACGCATCATGACTTCTGGACAGATGGAAGCGATCGAGGAAACGATTGGAGAGCGCACGTTTCTGAGTATTAAAGTACCTCAACGCAATACAACAGGTGAAGTGATTGGGTTAATGGGAGTTTCAACCGATATTAGCGATCGAGTGCAACTAGAGCGCGATCGCGAACAAGTGTTGCAGCGAGAACAAGCCGCACGAGAAGCCGCCGAACAAGCGAACCGGATGAAAGATGAGTTTCTAGCGGTGCTGTCTCATGAACTACGATCGCCATTAAATCCGATTCTTGGCTGGACAAAGATTCTCAGAACAGGCAATCTCTCACCTGAACGAACGGCTCATGCACTTGAAACGATTGAACGCAATGCTCAACTCCAATCCGAACTAATCGAGGATCTCTTAGATGTTGCTCGAATTTTGCAAGGTAAGCTCAGGCTGAATGCGCGTCCGGTTAATGTTGCAAACATGATTCACTCTGCGATCGAGACGGTTCGACTTGCAGCAGAAAGCAAAGGAATTGCAATTGAAACCCGCTTATCCGAAGTAGGAGAAGTGTCAGGAGATGCCACTCGTCTCCAACAGATTGTGTGGAATTTGCTCTCGAATGCAGTGAAGTTCACTCCTTCTGGAGGACAAGTGATTATTCAACTTCAATCGATCGATCATCAAGCCCAAATTACTATCACCGATACAGGGAAAGGAATTTCTCCCAGCTTTCTCCCGCATGTTTTTGACTACTTCCGCCAAGAAGATGGAACAACGACCCGTAAATTTGGGGGCTTAGGATTGGGATTAGCAATTGTTCGCCACTTAGTCGAACTCCACAATGGTACAGTAAGTGCAACCAGTGAAGGCGAAGGACTAGGAGCAACTTTCACAGTGACTTTTCCTTTAATTACGGTTGCCTCTGTCCCTTCTGAACAGATCGACCAACCGAATCTAAACAATCTACGCGGAATGCGATTGCTAATTGTGGATGATGAACCGGATTCGCGTGAATTTGTTGCCTTTGTGCTGGAGCAAGCTGGGGCACAAGTCACAATTGCAACATCCGGATCAGAAGCTTTTTCGGAATTAACGCGATCGCGCTTTGATGTTCTCGTTAGCGATATTGGAATGCCTGACCTGGATGGCTATCGATTGCTACAACAAGTGAGAAAATTACCGGTTGAACAAGGCGGAACTGTCAATGCGATCGCGCTCACTGCTTATGCGGGTGATACTAATCAACAACAAGCGCTACAGGCTGGATTTCAGGCACATTTAGCAAAACCGATCGAGCCTGCGCGATTAGTTCAAGCCGTGGCAAAATTACGCGATCGATTATGAACCTTTTTGATTCTGCGATCGAAACCGTCCTTCAATAAAATCCTGCTGCTTCAAATGCTTTGTCTTGCGTCCTGTGACTCGTTCGCGCCACATTTTGAAGCTTGATTCTTTCATTTCCCGTCGCATCAGTGCGATCGTTTGTTTTTCATCGAGTCCAAATTGCAGTTCAATGGCTTCAAAAGGAGTTCGATCTTCCCAAGCCATTTCGAGAATTCTATCGATCGTTTCACTATCTAATTCTGGTAGTTTCATTGTTGAATCGCTTGCTGGAATGTTTTGATCGCATCAACATGATTTACCATATTGATGCAGCGTGAGAGCAATTCAAGATCAAGTCCTGGGACTGCTTCACTGTTCAATATTTTTTCGTATCGAAGCTGATCACCTTCTGAGCGTAAGTGATACACCTCTAAAACGCCATCTTCCCAGAACCAGACTTCTGAAATTTTGAGTCGCTTGTAAGCTTCGAGTTTGTTAATCCCGCCGCTGGTAAACACAACTTCGATCGCTAAATCTGGACGCGATCGACCAGGTGCTAGCTTGTAAGATTTATCAGCTTCTCGCTTCACTAATCCCGATTCGCTCTCCAACGTCGTCGAACCTGTCGGCGTAAAATCAAATCCTGCTATGATCAAGTAAAGCTCTAAAAGCGCTCCAATTCGTTCTTTAACGGTTTCATGGGGTTCACCAGGCATTTGTCGAATCTCCAACATTCCATCTAAAAAAGAAAGGCGATAACCCGGTCGATCGAGCAATTGCTCAACCGCTTTAAATTCCCGCCACGTTAGCGCCTCAAAGAGCATTAGAGATGGTTTTTGATCAAGCGCGATCGTCATAGTGCTACTCCTGGTTTAGCTTCCGTCTCAAATTACGAATCGCTGCACTGGTAGAGCTTTCCGAAGCAATCTGCACACACTCTGCAACGATGTCTAGAATTGGCATTTCTGGAAAAAAGCGGCTTCGTTCTTGCAGAACATAACTATCATTCTCTAACGCATAAATCCGAAGCTGCTTATTTTTGAACATCCACACTTCGGGCACTTTGAACGGTAGATAATCATTAGCATCACTGTAGTTCGTGACATCCATTTCGATTACTAAATCAAACGGTGGACTAACTTGCCAATCAATCCGATCTCTGCCTGATGAAAACTGCCAATTGTCAATGTAAAAGCAAATATCAGGCTCAATCCCATATGATTCTGGCAAAGTCATTGTGACAGAAGTGTAAGCATTATATTCTTGCTGCGAATGATCTAGGATGGCTTGCACAATGTCGCCTAGCAAGTTTGCATCTCGTCCATGATTCAGCAAGGGCGATCGCAGTAAAATCTCTCCCTCTCGATACTTCATGCGAGGGATTGATCCGTCTCCTCGTTGTTCGCTCAAAATAATGTAATCCTGCCAAGTTCCCGGAAGTTTTAGGAATAATCCGGGTGGAAGCTCAATACGATCGCGTGATACTAATGCAAACATCTTTATCGCTCCATTGCTTCAACGGATTTCGGAACTGCGGCTGTGAGAATTTCGTTTCCGGTTTCAGTTACTAACACATCATCTTCGATGCGAATTCCAATCCCACGCCACCGTTCAGGAACTTCAGGCTGTCCTTCAATCGGTTCAAAATCCGATCGAATATAAATCCCTGGTTCGACCGTGATCACTTGTCCCGCTTGGAAGTTCAGCCAGTTTTCACCAATTTTCCGCGCTCCAGCATCATGTACATCTAATCCGAGCCAATGTCCTGTTCCGTGCATAAAGAAAGCTTTGTACTTCTCTTCTTTGATGATTTCTTCGATGTCTCCTTGCAGCAAGCCTAATTCCATCAAACCTTCTGTGATTACTCGGACTGCGGCATCGTGAAACTGATTCCAAGGATTTCCAGGTTTGATTTGCTCGATCGCTGCTAGTTGCGCTTTCAATACCAATTCATACAAAATCCGCTGTTCTTCAGTAAACTTGTCACCCACTGGATAAGTCCGCGTGATGTCTGAGTTGTAGTAGTTGTAAGAACATCCCGCATCAATTAGCAATAGTTCACCATCTTGCATTTGTCGATCGTTCTCTGTGTAGTGCAAGATGCAGGAATTGTTTCCTGAAGCCACGATCGATGGATAAGCAATGCCTTGACCGCCTCGCAGTCTGAAGAGATGCTCCATCTGAGCTTGAATCTCGTACTCATACAATCCAGGCTTCCGAATTTCAAGAGCCAAATTATGAGCTTCTGCGGCAATTTCGACTGCTCGTCGCATCTCTGAGAGTTCGTATTCGCTCTTTACAACCCGCATCGGATGGAGCGTGAATGCAGGATCTTCGATCGCAGTCGGTCCAACTCCATTCCGGTCATACAATGCAATGAACCGCTGCCACAGTCTGAGAATTCGGCTATTAAAACCTTGATCGCGTCCGAAGTGGTAGTAAAGCCGTTCTGCTTTAACTATATACTGCGCGAGTTTCTCATCTAATTCACTAATTGGATACGCTTCATCTGCTCCATACTTCTCTTTCGCCGCTTCAACTCCGATTCGATAGCCCGTCCAAGTTTCTTTCAACCGATCTTTAGGCTGCACGAACAGAATAAACTTATGCTCCTCATGCCAAGGGGCAAACACTGCGACCGCATCCGCCTCATTAAATCCTGTCAGGTAGAAAAAATCGCTATCCTGGCGGAAATTATACTCAACATCATTGTGCATCACGGCTAACGGCGCACTGCGGAAAATTGCCGTTCCGTTGCCGATTTTGGACATAAAGCGATCGCGGCGTTGCTGGAATTCGGAATGGAGCATGAATCTAAAACTCTGAAACGGTCTTCAGCCTATATTTTAGTCCTGATCTTGAATCTGACTTGTTATTTTAGTACGCTTGCTCCAAGCTGAACTAAGATAGAACAATTGCTTTGAGCCAGGTTATGGATCTAGAGAAGCCATTAGGGTCAGTGATTCAAGGATCTCTGAGCCAAGGATTAGAAGTTCGACTGCATCCAGATGTGTCGGTCGAGGAAATGCGCGTCGGAAAGTTCTTGGTGGTGCAGGGAACTCGATCGCGGTTTTTCTGTATGCTGACCGATGTTTCTCTTGGAACCTCAAGCCAGCGAATTATCGCCAATCCACCGGAGCCAACCAATTTGTTTTTGCAAGAAGTTTTGGCAGGTAGTGGAACTTACGGCACGATCGAGCTTTCTCCGATGCTGATGTTTACTCCGACGGAGCAGCCTGTTAAGAAGAAAACTTCGTCGAAATTGGCATCGTTTGAAGCGAATTCGAGTGAAGCGATCGAGCTTTTACCCGTGAAAACGATTCCAAGCCACTTTAGTCAGGTGTATGACGCGAGTGAACGAGATTTTCGGGCGGTATTCGGTTGGGAAGATGATCCGCATCGGAGAAATTTCGCGATCGGACAACCGATCGATATGGATGTTCCGATTTGTTTAGATCTCGATCGATTTGTAGAACGAAGTAACGGTGTATTCGGGAAGTCTGGAACTGGAAAATCTTTTCTCACTCGATTGTTACTTGCTGGGATTGTTCGCAAACAAGCAGCAGTCAATCTCATCTTTGATATGCACTCAGAATACGGCTGGGAAGCAACACGAGAAGGCAAACAGTTTAGCACTGTAAAAGGCTTACGACAGTTGTTTCCGGGACAAGTGCAGATTTTTACACTTGATCCAGATTCTACTAAACGTCGGGGTGTGCGTGATGCTCAAGAGTTGTATGTGAGCTATGACCAAATCGATGTTGAAGATTTAATGTTAGTTCGGGGTGAATTGAATCTTTCTGAAGCTGCATTAGAGAACGCGATTATCTTACGAAATGAATTTGGTAAAGCTTGGATCAATCGACTCCTGACGATGAGCAATGGTGAGATTCAAGAGTTCTGCGAAACCAAGATGGGTAGTAAATCCTCGATCATGGCACTTCAGCGGAAATTGAATCGCTTAGATGAACTGAAGTACATTCGCAATAGTTGTCCACATAACTATGTGGGTCAGATTTTGGACTGTATTGAAAGTGGAAAGCATGTGGTGATCGAATTTGGATCACAGTCGAATTTGCTGTCTTATATGTTGGCTACGAACATTATTGCGCGGCGAATTCACCAAGCTTATGTGCGGAAAGCTGAGAAGTTTTTGCAAACTAAAGAAATCAACGATCGACCTACACAGTTAGTCATCACGATCGAAGAAGCTCATCGATTTCTCGATCCGTCCACTGTGGGACAAACGATTTTTGGTACGATCGCTCGTGAAATGCGGAAGTACTTTGTCACGTTATTAGTGGTTGATCAGCGTCCTTCTGGGATTGATAACGAAGTCATGTCACAGATTGGAACCCGGATCACTGCATTGTTGAATGATGAAAAAGACATTGATGCGATTTTTACCGGGGTTTCGGGTGGGCAAAGTTTACGATCGGTGCTTGCTAAACTTGATTCCAAACAGCAAGCATTAATTCTAGGTCATGCGGTTCCCATGCCTGTCGTGGTGCGGACTCGTCCTTATGATGAGACGTTCTACAGCGAGATTGGTGATACAGCTTGGGAAGAGCTACCTGATGTTGAAGTGTTCCGAGCGGCTGAGGCAGCAAAAGCAGATTTAGGATTTTAATTGCTCTTGCTGCAATACATGACACTCGCACAAAGATGATCGATGAAACGAACCCCCGGAAGTCTCATACCCCGATCGCGAGTTTCTGAACAGCACGAATCAGCATATCGGGATCAACAGGTTTTACTAAATGTTGTTGAAATCCTGCTAAAAGAGTTTGCTTTTGGGTCAGTTCAGACGCAAATGCAGTCAGCGCGATCGCTGGAATTTTCTCCAAGCCACAAGAGCGCGATCGTACCCATTCAATCAACTCAAATCCATCCGCTTCAGGCATTCCAATATCACTAATCAACAGATCAGGAGAAGTATGATTCAAGTGCGCGATCGCAGTTGCAACGGATTCGACTGGTGTTACGATCGCACCTCGATCTTCTAAGACAAACTGAATAATATCGCGACTATCCGGTTCATCATCCACAATCAAAATTCTTAGTCCCAGCAAACTTCCAGATTGTCCTGAATACGTTGATCGAACAATCGGTTTCTTCTGAAATTGCGCGATCGGAAATCGGACTATAAACGTAGAGCCTTGTTGATCACCTGCACTTTGTACCTCGATCGCACCGCCATGAAGCTCAACTAAGTTGCGGGTAATCGCTAAACCTAATCCTAAACCGCCGACTTTGCGAGTTGTTGACGCATCCGCTTGCCGAAATGCCTCAAATACACAGGGCAGAAAATCTGGATCAATCCCTATGCCCGTATCTTGCACTGATAAAACAATGTGTTTTGCTTCACCGCGTAAGTTGATTGTGATGTGTCCACCGTCGGAGGTGAACTTAATCGCATTCGTGAGCAAATTCCAGACGATCTGCTGAAGTCGCGTTGCATCTCCGACGACCGATGACATGGGATTTGCTTGTAGCTCGATCGAGATTCCTTTATTCTCCGCCATCAAGCGAACCGTATCGAGCGCAGCATGGACGACATAGAGCAAATCAACGGTTTGCCGATTGAGTGTTAAGGTTCCCCGTAAAATTCGAGACACATCGAGCAAATCATCAATCAATTGAGCTTGCAAAGTTGCATTGCGACAAATTGTTTCTAAAGCCCGTTGAGCCGCTGCTCCCGATAGTTTCCCATCACAGAGCAATCTTGACCAACCCAGAATCGGATTCAGGGGTGTCCGAAGTTCATGAGACACGATCGCTAAAAATTCGTCTTTGACGCGATTTGCAGATTCCGCCCTTTCTTGAAGTTCTTTACGCTCTTGAGCTTCGGCAATAGCTCGATCGCGCCTGTGGCGGTATTCCTGAACTTGGAAGGTCAGATCTGTAACATCCTGAATTGAGAGCATTGCATAATAGCCCTCTGCGTCGATCGCAGAAATTGCAGTAACCGTAATTTGCTGAATGCGATTAGTCTGATCGGTGAGTGGAACAGGAATCAGATAACGATGAAGCTGGGGAGAGAAAATGGTAGGTGGGCCTCCTGCAAAAATTGGATCTAACCGATTGATATATCGAGCTTCAGTAAATCGTGGGAAGAAATCACCAATCGACTCTCCCAAAATACGATCGCGCGAAATCTTTGTCCATTCTTCGAGCAATCGATTCCAAAACACCACCGAATAATCTGAGCGTAAAACACAGATGCCCAATGGGATTTGGTCGAGTAAGCTAAAGCGATCGAGTTGGGTCATCAGTCCATACCTCCCACAGCTTACCTAGAAATCGCATTGAGTTCTTGATCAATGCAACTCAGTAGCTCATCAAAAGAAGCCAGTTCAAAAATCAGAATAATATCACCGACAATTTCAAGCTGCGCGATCTCAAATCTCGCTTGTGCAAGTAGAAAAACAGTATCGCGATCGAAAGATTGATTCGATGTGATGATCTGCTGAACAGTATCTTCAAAATAAATCGGTAAGGTATAAGACATTTGCCGCTTGAGCAAATTACTAATCGATCCCAAGACTCCATTGATTACAATGTTGCCAACCTCGGTCAAGGTTCCGATTTTTACAGCATCAAGGTCTGGAGAATTGCTATCTTCACCCGTCAGCAAGGAGACCAGCGATGAAGCACTTTCAGTCGGAAAAACTAATTCTGCACTCCCACTAAAGCTACCTGAGAAATTGAGTCTTACCGCTGCTAACCGATGACAGTTAAATTGTTTGATCAATTCCTGCTGCAAAGATTTACTATCAAAGACCTGTAACACAGGAACAGAAAGCACGATCGGGGATTCGACCATTTCGTTCAACATCCCCGCCGCTCGACCAATTCCGATGTTAATAAACTCTTGCAGCGCATCTAACTGCTCATCAGTCATGAGTGACATTAAGCACTAGCTCCTTCTCGCTGCAACAGTTGTCGAACGATCTGTCGAACTTGATCTTCTTTGACAGGTTTGTGGATAAAGCTCGTGGCTCCAAGTTCGATTCCCCGTTGTTGAGAAGTGTCTTGAATGTCTGCACTGATAATGGCGATCGGGATGATTCGGTCTTGCTCTCGTAGAATTTGCAAGAGTTGAAATCCATCCATGTCAGGCATCAGCAAATCGGTCAAAATACAAGCGGGTTGATGCTGCTGTACGAGGTCTAAAGCTTGCTGTCCATTGGTCGCTTCGAGAACTTGACAACCTTCCGCCTCAACATATTTCCGCAACATTCGTCTAGAGAATGCAGCATCATCCACGATTAGGACTAGCGTTTCATCTGTATCGTTCACGTTAATGCTTAACCTTTTGAGTTTTTGTGGTCTTCATTGTAGGGGATCGTCTTAAGCTCCTCAGTATTAAACCAGTCTGAAACTGTCAGATCAGCCGCTTGAATCCAATTCAGGATCGTGGTGTGGTGAATCTTTGTCAGTTTCTCGATCGTGCGAGCGCTCATACCACTAAAATACATCTGAATACACTGTTGTTTCGTGTGTTCGGAGTACCGCAATTGTTTGTAAGAGGCGAGAAATTGCCGCCCACAATGTTTGCATTTGTAACATTGAACTCGATCGCGATGTCCATTGCGTTGAAGTTCAGCCGAACCACAGTCTGGACAGTTCATCTCTAGTCTTAATTTGAAATGATCATTAGTGTTCAGCATCTCTATTTTCAATACGTCTATCTTTGGATAGATTCTGAGCAAAGCGCATCCTTCGTAGGATAACGAGAGTAAGCGGCTGAGTCTATCAGGCGGAGGAATGTTTGAGCGCGATCGATACTGAGGATTTAGAGGTTTTTCTTCTGGAAAGCCGTGATATTCTTGCCCAGTTCGAGCAGAGTGTATTGAACTTGGAAAAGAGTGCGCTTGATCCTGAGCAACTCAATCAGATGTACCGCGCTTTGCATACGATTAAAGGAAATGCTGGGTTTGTTCCCTTTCCGAAACTTGAGGCGATCGCTCATGCAGGAGAAACGCTTTTAGAGAAAATTCGCTCCACTCAGGCTGAATTTTCTCCTGACATCTCAGCAGTTTTACTACAACTGATCGACGCGATTCGACAGATTTTAGACACGATTCAAGCGACACAGACAGAAGGCGATCGAGATTATTCGCGTTTGATTGTCGCTTTGACTTCGATTTGGGTTGAGCCAACTCAATCAGATTCTTCTGAAGCGATCGAATCCACTGCGGCTGCTCTTGATCCAACCATTCGAGTGCAGGTGAATGATCTCGATCATTTAATGAATTTAGTCGGTGAATTAGTTCTGGTTCGCAATCGTGTTCTACAACTGACTAATCTAAATCAACATTCAGAATTGCTCTCTGCTTGCCAACAGATTGACTTACTGACAAACGAACTGCAAGAGCGCGTGATGCAAACTCGAATGCAGCCAATTAGTACGCTTTGGCGAATTTTGCCTCGGTTTGTCCGAAACGTTGCGCTTGAGTGTAGCAAAGAGGTCGAACTCATATTTGAAGGGGGACATACAGAACTCGATCGAGCTGTGATCGCAGCAATTAAAGATCCATTAACGCATCTGATCCGCAATTGTATTGATCATGGGATTGAGCCGCCCAATGTGAGGCAAAAAGCTGGAAAATCCCTTCAAGGTCACTTAATGCTGAAAGCTTCACAAGTCAACGGGACAGTGATTATCGAAATTCGAGATGATGGCGCGGGAATCGAGATTGATCAACTGAAAGCCCGATCGCAGCAACTTGGAGTTATCACTACAACTCAGTCGGCATCAATCAGCGATCGAGAAGCGCTAGAACTCATTTTTCAGCCCGGAGTTTCGACTGCATCCGAGGTAACGCGCGTATCAGGTCGAGGCATCGGGATGGATGTGGTGCGTCAAAATCTTGAAGCAATTAGTGGAACCGTTGAGGTCGAGAGTCAGCTTGGACGGGGAACACTTTTCCGCTTAAAGTTTCCGCTCACATTAGCCATCATTCCTGCATTGTTGATTACGAGCGGCGGTGAGCAATTTGCGATTTCTCAAGCCAGTGTTCGAGAACTAATCAGAATTGAAGGACAACAAATTGAAACACTGCTTGATGTTCCAGTTTATCGACTGCGCGGCGAAATTCTCCCGATCGTTAATCTAGCTTCAGTGCTGAAATTGTCGATCGCTCAACCGGAAGTGCTTTACTGTGTGGTGATCGAGATTGACCAATACCGATTTGGATTGATTGTCGATGAAATCGAAGATACGCAAGACATTGTAGTGAAACCCCTCAGTAAACAACTTAAGTCGCTGGAAATGTTCGCGGGTGCAACGATTTTAGGAGATGGAAAAGTCGCTTTAATTCTAGATGCGATTGGGTTAGCTCGACTTGCGAACATTCAACCTCAACAACTTACAGCCGCAGCAGAGATCAAAGAGACTGCTAGCTCATTAATTCTGATTGTTCGCGGTGTTCAAAATACTCGGATGGGAATTGTTCTAAGTCATGCAACTCGACTTGAAACGTTACCCAGTTCAGCGATCGAACAAGTGGACGAACAATATTTGATGCAATACCGCGATCGAGTGATCACATTGATTGATCTACAAGCCGTATTCACGGGAGTTCATCGCCCGTTAGATCAGTTTGATGAAGTGATGTCGATCGTTGTGGTTGAACTGAACGACAAACAGATGATCGGCATTATTGTGAATGAAATTCTCGACATTGCAGAAGAATCGCTGACCGTCACAGGTGCAGCCACTCGTCCAGGTTCACAGTGTTATGCCGCAGTCCAGGGACAAATCACAGAAATCCTAGATGTGAATGCGATCGTTGATTTAGCCAATCCCTATCGCATTTCAGAACTGGCAAGGAGGTAAATTCGTGAGCATTCAGCAGCTATGTACGTTTTACCTCAATGGATCTCACTTTGGGATTGCAATTGAAGATGTGCAAGAAATTATTCGACAACCCACGCTCACCCGCATTCCATTTGCGCCCCCTGATGTTTGTGGACTGATCAATCTCAGAGGACAAGTTTTGCCTGTGGTCGATTTGCCAAGTCGAATTGGACTACGATCGACATTTTGTAGTTCAGACACCACTTACAACATCATTGTGAAATCGATCGAAGATACCGTAAGCTTTACTGTCGATGATCTAGGAGATGTGCTGGAATGTTCAAGTGAAAGTTTTAGTCTACCTCCAGCAAATTTGAATGCCCATCTTCGATCATTTCTCAACGGTGCATACCAACTTGAGCAAGAGTTTCTGCTTGTTCTAAACACCCCGAAAATTCTAGAATCCCCGCTCACAATTAGATAGAGGTCACTCCGATGGTTTCTAACTCAGCTCAAAAACCAGATTCAGCACTCAAAACCCAAATGCAGCATCTTCTCGCAGCGATGAAGGTTGCGAATGCAGGAGATTTCACCGTCCGATTGAGCGAGGACAATGAAATCGCACAAGAATTCAATCAACTAATGAGCCGCAATCAAGCGATCGCCGAAGGGGTAACTGAAGCAGAAAATGTCATCAGCGCGATCGCTCAAGGAGATTTGACGCAAAGAATGACGAACACCCAATTTACCCTCAGCAGCAGTTTGAATGATTTTATCGCTCAACTCGATCAATACACTCGCGAACTTAAACGAGTGGCTAGAGAAATTGGAGCAGAAGGAAAACTGGGAGCGATCGCAGCGGCTGAAGGAGCATCTGGAATTTGGCAAGTTCTATTCCAAGACATCAATCAGATGTCTCATCAAGTGACTGAGCAAATTCGCAGTATTGCTAACATTTCTCGTGCGATCGCGGATGGAGATTTAGCCAACCGAATCGAAGCCGAAAACGTTGGAGAGTTCAATGCGCTCACCAGCAGTGTGAATGAGATGGTTCAGAACTTGCGAAACTCAATGGGACAAGTCACAGAGATTGCGACTACTGTTGCCACTGCATCCGCAGAACTCACAGCCGTCAGTCGTGAAATGACCGGAAACGCTAGTCAAACCGCAGAACAAGCGACCTCCGTTTCTGCCTCGGCTGAACAAGTGAGTCAGAACGCGATCACGGTTGCAACCGCGATCGAAGAAATGAACGCGAGCATTCGAGAAATTGCTAAAAGTGCTGCATCTGCCGCGATCGTGGCGACGGATGCGGTTAAAACTTCTGACCAAACAAATGCCACAATCACCAAACTGGGTCAAAGCAGCATCGAGATTGGCAAAGTGATCAAAGTCATTACCTCGATCGCGCAGCAAACCAATTTACTCGCGCTCAATGCCACGATCGAAGCAGCACGAGCCGGAGAAGCAGGACGCGGTTTTGCGGTCGTTGCCAGTGAAGTAAAAGCGCTTGCAAAAGAAACTGCTGCCGCGACTGAAGATATCAGCCAACGGATTGAAGCAATTCAAACGGATACGAATCAAGCTGTCGATGCGATCGCTCAAATTACCACCGTGATCAATGACATCAACGACATTCAAACCACAATTGCATCAGCCGTAGAACAACAGACTGCAACTGCAAATGAAATCGGTCGAAATGTTGCAGAAGCAGCAAAAGGAACTTCCGAAATTGCTAAAAGTATTGGAATTGTGGCTCAAAATGCTCAAACTACAACGATCGGATCGAACAATACAGCGCAAGCAGCGACCGAACTTGCACAAATGGCGATTAATTTACAAACAATCGTGAGTCAGTTCCGAGTTTAAAATGCGTCTTTTGGTGTAAATCGATCGCGGATTTGGTGTGATACAGTACACACTAAATTTACTCGATCGATGTCTTTGAGTGAGTTCTATTTGAAAGACAGCTATGGTTCTGTCGCATTGTTATGAAACCGATTCGCGTTTTAATCGTAGATGATGCTGTAATGATACGGAGTCGGTTGAGTAAAATTTTGGCGATGGATGCGCAAATTGAAGTGGTCGGAGTCGCTTCATCCGGACGAATTGCACTGTCAAAGCTATCCCAACTTAAACCCGATGTGGTGATTTTAGACATCGAAATGCCTGAGTTGGATGGATTGCAAACGCTAGCTCAGATTCGTCAGATTGATGCGCATCTTCCTGTGATTATGTTTAGTGTGATGACCACACGCGGCGCGATCGCAACTCTCGATGCCCTGACACTAGGCGCTTCAGACTATGTGACGAAACCGAGTAAATTTAACAATGCTGAGGAAGTCACTCAATATCTTCAAGACACACTCATTCCGAAGATCAAAGCGTTTAGCCAGAAAGCTCCCTCGAAACCTAAGTTAGTGATTCCTGATCGAACTTCTCGATCGCTGGCTGACATTGTGGCAATTGGAGTTTCGACAGGTGGACCAAATGCGCTCTCAGCTTTATTATCAGAGCTACCTGCTGATTTTCCAGTTCCGATCGTGATTGTGCAACATCTTCCTTCAATGTTCACGAAACTATTGGCGGAACGGCTAAGTACGAAAACTGCATTACCTGTTTGCGAAGCGACTGAAGGAATAGCACTCGTGCCTGGTACAATTTGGCTTGCTCCAGGTGATTCGCATCTGCGGGTTAAACAAGGTTCGCAACTAGAGCTTGATCAGTCGCCGCCTCAAAATTCTTGTCGTCCATCGGTTGATGTTCTGTTTGAATCGGTAGCTGAGGTGTATGGCGATCGAGCTTTAGCAATTATTCTCACCGGAATGGGACAAGATGGATTACGGGGATGTCAATTGATTCGCGATCGCAACGGTCAGATTCTGGCTCAAGATGAAGCCAGTAGTGTCGTTTGGGGAATGCCGGGATATGTTGTGAATGCGGGACTTGCAGATGCAGTTCTGCCACTCGATCGCATGATGCCAGAGATTCTACAGCGAGTCGGTCACACAGCTTCTTCGATTCGGAGTACAAGTGTATGACTGTTCCTCCGTTTGATTTTGAATATCTGTGTTGGTTAGTGCGCGAACAGTCCGGAGTCGTGCTAGAACCCCATAAAGACTATCTTGCAGTCTTGCATCTCGATCGAATTGCTGAAATAGCTGGATATGACTCTATTGCTAGTTTTGTCGAACATTTAAAGCACAGTCCGTTTAGTGATTTGCATCTTCAAGCGATCGAAGCTTTAGTGATAAATGAAACTTCTTTTTTTCGCGATCGCGATCCGTTTGAGATTCTTAAATCCGAAGTTTTACCTGCTCTAATCCAGTCACGCTCTCGTGATCGTGCAATCAATATTTGGTGTGCGGCTTGTTCAACAGGGCAAGAGCTTTACAGTATTGCAATGCTGATTCGAGAAGCGTTTCCAGAACTATCAAGCTGGAACATTCGGTTAATTGCAACTGATTTTTCTCAGCAAGCCCTCGATCGCGCTCGACAAGGAATGTATACGTCTTTAGAAATGAATCGAGGCTTGCCGTTGAATTTCCGCGATCGTTATTTCCGACAGGTCGGGAAATCTTGGCAAATTATGGATGAGATTCGTCGAATGGTAGAGTTTCGACCCTTAAACTTGATTCAATCTTGGAACTCGCTACCTGCAATGGATATTATTTTTCTTAGAAATGTTCTCATTTACTTTGATTTAGAAACAAAGCGATCGGTGTTTCACCGAGTTCAGCAGACTTTACAACCGGATGGATATCTGTTTCTCGGTGGGGGTGAAACAACGCTTTATCTCAGTTCACGATTTGAAGCAATTCAAACCACGACGGGACTATATCACCGCTTGCGAAGCGCTTAGAATTGCACATTACCACTGTGTATTCGTAAATAGAATTCACCCTAACCAAATGTCAGATCGATGAATTGTTCGTTTAATGGCTTTATCCAAGGATCGCCCCCTAAATCCCCCATTCTGGGGGACTTTGAAAATAGAAATTGATCCTGAAACACTAAACTTTTCAGGTTTCAAAGTCCCCCAAATTTGGGGGATTTAGGGGGCTTTAGCCGACTACAACGGAGCGAAATGTGCAGCCAAACTTACGCAATCTTGATAATTTAGCTGGCACAAGC
>JADEXW010000283.1 GCA_015206935.1 Pseudanabaenaceae cyanobacterium LEGE 13415
CGATAGAGGTTAGTTGAATGCACCCGTGAAGATCTTGTCTACGATCGAGAAATTGGCGATCAGTAGATAAGCGACGAATGCGCCACCCGTTGCACCGACGAAAAATCCGCCTGCAAATTGGCTCCAACCGCCGGATGATTGCAGCGAATCCGAGGAAGAATCGTCTCCCTGGAAGGTTGCTAAACCGTAGGTCGAAAGGCAAGCCGTTGCAATCAGAATTAGCGCGACAGCGGAAATTAATCCACCGACGGCAGCATATTCTGAATCACGTAGGGGTCCAAGTAATGTCCAAGGACCGACTAAGAAGTAACCATGTGCCATCCCGATTTCCAAACCGCGCAGCAAGGGAGAAAGTCCTTTGCGGTATGCGGGGAGGTTGCCAATGAAGGCGCGGGTAAAGGCAGAATCACTGATAGGGGTCGAGAGATGTCCGGTAAACGGATCGCCGTTGTACGGTTTAATAAGCTCGTCAGCCATATCTTAATATTTCCTAATGATTCTGAAGAGAACAAAAAGAATTCGAGACTTATTTTAAGTATGTCTTGGGACTGATTCTGACAATTGCTTCAGAAAAGTTCACTATTTCGATAGGTGTGACGATAAGAAAAATGATTTTGGTTGTGAGACAAAAGTAAGTCTTGGGATAAATGAACCTCTATCGGGCGAACGATATGACGAATTTGCGGATTCGGGTACAACGTAAGAGGTTAATTTGTACGAGGACTGTATCCTATGAAACCCAATTATTTTGTAAAGCGCTTGATTGCTGGATTATTTGCAGTGTTGATGATGGTTTCGGCTTGGGTGTCGATGCCTGCTGCTGCGAATGCTGCTTCTGCTGAAGGTGCGGCTCAAGCAACTCAGGATAACTCTAAGAGCTTTGTGCGTGATGTGCGTGACAAAGTGAAAGATGCGGCTAAGAGCAATTCGATGAAGGTAGATAATGCAACAGATGATAGTGCAGTTGCAAAGAAAGCAAAAGAGGATGCTGCAACGATTTTAGAGCGGGCTGACAAAGACGCGGAGCGGACTCAAGACGCGATCGATAACAACATGGGTGCTGTGAAGAAAGC
The DNA here is from genome assembly GCA_015206935.1 of Pseudanabaenaceae cyanobacterium LEGE 13415. GTDB lineage: Bacteria > Cyanobacteriota > Cyanobacteriia > Leptolyngbyales > Leptolyngbyaceae > Leptolyngbya. Next base: position 1,074 of record JADEXW010000283.1, read on the forward strand.
AGTGGAAGGAATCAAAGATGTGTTTAGCAAATAATTGCTGAACTGTATAGCTGAGAAGTCCATCGGAGATTGATTCTTCGGTGGGCTTTTTTATTGAAGCAATCCTGATTAAGTTGTACCAATAGGAAGGCGTTTGATCGAGCAAAGTTACTTATGCTCAAAGCAACACACAGATGGAGATAGCTATGAATCGCCAAGAATTGCTCGATCGATATGCGGCTGGAGAACGGGATTTTAGTGTCGCAGATTTACGGGATGCTTCACTCGAAGGGGTCGATTTGCAGGAATGTGTTTTGCATGGTGCAATCTTAGATGGGGCAAATTTACGAGGTGCGAACTTAAGTCGAAGTGATTTGAGTGGTGCTGCTTTGAACTATGCAGATCTGAGTGGTGCGAACTTATCAGGTGCTGATTTGCGAGATGCAATGCTCAATCATGCCGTTTTAGAAGGTGCAAATTTAGAGAATGCAATTCTTGAAGAAGCGGATTTATTGGCAGCGAATTTAGCTGAAGCAGATTTGGAAGATGCGGATCTGAGTGATGCGGATTTGAGTTCGGCAAATTTGCGATCGGCGGATTTGAGTCGGGCGGAATTAGATGCGGTGAATTTTCAATCTGCGAATTTGAGCCAAGCAGAACTGGATTACACCGATTTGAGGGGTGCGAATTTTGCTGATGCAGATCTGACAGATGCGTTGCTAGAGGGCGCGAAGCTAGAAGGAACAATGCTAGCTGAAGAGAAATAGAGAATTGTATCGATCGTGGGTGTTGCAAACCCTCGATCGATGATGTGTCTAATCTCTCTTTCGAGGTAGGGCAACAGGTGAGCCTGTTCGCTATCAATTCTAGAGAGCATTTTTGGTGCGGGTTATGAAAGCTGTGTCACGGGTTCTGATTATTGTGCTGCTAGTGGGTATGTTGGGGTATGCGCTGCAATTGTCGCTGCCCACTCGTCCACCGAAGCTAGAGAATGTTCTTGCATTTCAACCGACGGATCAGGAAGTGGGTTCGTATGATGTTTTAGGACAGTCGGTTAGCAAATCTGAAGCGGCACAATTGTTGCAGAACGAAGGAGGAAAGGCTTATCTTGCACCGGAGAATGGTGCGATCGAGATTACAGATGATTTGATTCAGCTTGGTCGAGATGCTTTTTATCGCGAGACGTTTGGGAATGAGCGCTTTTTTACTGATGTTTTGGGCGCGATCGATGGCCCGATTAACTTAGTGAGTGTGAGTCAGGCGATTCTTGCACTGAAAGGTCAACCGACCACGAATCTACAAATTCCGATTTCTGAGGATATTACGATCGGGGGACATGAATTCAAAGCAGGGACGAAAGTTGATACTGGCTTAGATGTGGCGGCTGGATCATTGTTACCTTTAGGAATGCAGGTCGTGAAATCTGGGGCAAAAATCCGAGTCGGGTTAACTTGTGCTTTGTGTCATGCTGCCGTGGATATGCAATCTGGCAAAGTAATTGAAGGTGCGCCGAACACGGATTTAGATAGTGGATTGTTGCAAGCGTTCGGAACGAATTCAGCCGCAATGTTCCGACAAACAGGAGTCAACCCGTTAACCATTCCACAGAGTGAAAATAGTACAACTTACATTAATGCGAAGGGGCAGAAGGCAAAGTTACCTGATCCGAAAGCTTTAGAAGATGCGGTAGATGCTCAATTTTTAGCTTGGGCACCTGGCAACTTTGATTCGACTGGGGACAATGTGAACAATCCATCTCAGAATCCTTCGTCCTATACGTTTGAGGCTTATCCGTATGGATGGAGTGGCTTTTCATCGATCGGTTGGTTTCATGGTTTGACTACATTGAATAACAATGTTCATGCAACAAATTCTGATCCGACTACGGGTGCGAATGCGAGCGAGAAACTATTAGGGATTGATAAGGAAACTTATCTTGGTGTGATCTTGCAAAATTCTGCCGATCGCAAATTCCGTTTACCAAATGGCAAGAAGCCCTCTACGTTCTTCCAGACGGTTGATCCAACCCCTAGAGAGCCTGCAATTAATGAAGTGATCAAAGCTCCTGGATTTCCGCAAGGATCATTGTTTATTGCAGATGGCTTTATGGCGAGTTCTCCAGGTTATAAGGTTGGAGAACAATTAAATGCGATGTCTGCGTATCAAAACACATTAGCGCCACCTCCGGTTGCTGAGGTCGATCGAGAAACGCTTCAACGAGGTGCAAGGATTTTTCAGCAAGCAAATTGTACAAGCTGTCATGTCGGACGTTATTTCACGAATCATGCTGTGATTGCTGAGTCGGAAATTCAGGCGCAACCGTCTCGTGCAGTGGCTTTATCAAAGTTCCCACGCATCTTTGGTGAACCTCAAACGTATGCACCGAATACCCCTGTGCCTTTACCTGTTGATCCGCCAATTCTAACGGTTCCGGTTGATACTGCACCTGAAGAAACTCGGAATGCAGCGTACGCGATCGATCCTCCAGACGGTGGCTATAAGGTTACGAGCTTAGTCGGTTTGGCTGTAACTGCACCTTATTTGCATGATGGTGGAGTTGCTGCCAGTAAAGATGCGATCGTACCTCAAAGTGATGGTCGATACACAGTTGCGAAATCAGATGAAATGGGGCTTGCGGGAACTTGGATGCAGCGAATTGCGCCCGATCCAGAAGCAAGCTTGCGAGTATTAGTCGATCGAGATTTAAGAGCGGTTGCGGTTAAGAGGAATCGATCGAATCCTGACCTTCAAGCGATTCATAGTGATGGAAGTGGACACAATTATTGGGTTGATCGAGAAGCTGGATTTAGTCCAGAGGATCAAACGGATTTAGTGCGATTTTTGTTATCGATCGATGATACTCCAGCGATTACATTTGAGAACTAAAGAAGGAATTGCGAATGATTCAAGTCTTACAGAACTGGCAAGAAGTGGAAACTGCGGGATTGTAAATTAGTTTGTGTCAAAGGTTCAAAAGTTTGATCTAATAACCTAAGAACCAAGAGCGCAATACTTATGACATTCCGACCTGAATTACTCGATGAATTGCTGAAGAACTACCAAAGTCCCGAAGATTTAGTGGGAGAGGGAGGCATTCTGAAACAGTTGACCGCAGCTTTAGTTGAGCGGTGTTTGAATGCGGAAATGGAACACCATTTGGAAGAAGAACGAGCAGAGCCACCCGAAGACAGCACTTCTCGTAATCGCCGCAATGGACACAGCAAAAAGACGATTAAAGGCGAATTTGGTGAAGCTGAGATTGCGATTCCGCGTGACCGCAACGGCGCATTTGAACCCGTGATTATCGCGAAAGGACAAACCCGATTTGATGGATTCGATGGCAAGATTCTCTCACTCTACTCGCGTGGGATGAGTGTGCGCGACATCCAGGCTCAACTCCAAGACCTGTATGGCGTAGAAGTGTCTGCTGGCTTGATTTCTAAGGTTACCGATGCCGTCGAAGAAGAACGCAAATCTTGGCAAAATCGCGGACTTGACCGAGTGTATCCGATTGTCTACTTCGATGCGATTGTGGTCAAAGTGCGACACGAGGGACGGGTGATCAACAAAGCGATTCACCTCGCGCTCGGAGTTAATCTGTCGGGTAATAAAGAGTTGCTGGGGATGTGGATGACCCAGAACGAATCAGCGAAATTCTGGCTCTCGATTCTAACGGAGTTGCAGAATCGCGGCTTGAAAGACATCTTCATTGCTTGCTGTGATGGACTGACCGGATTTGCCGATGCCATCGAAGCCGTGTTTCCCAAGACCCAGGTGCAACTGTGCATTGTCCACATGGTGAGAAATTCGCTCTCTTACGTCTCCTACAAAGACCGCAAAGTTGTCGCTGCCGACTTGAGACTGATTTACACCTCAGCGACCGAGACCGAGGCAGAACAGCAATTAGTCGCGTTTGCTGAAAAGTGGGACAAGCAATACCCGATTATCAGCCGTTCCTGGATGAATCACTGGACAAGAGTGATTCCGTTCTTTGCTTTCCCGCCAGAGATTCGCAAAGCCATCTACACCACAAATGCGATTGAATCCCTCAACATGACCCTGAGAAAAGTGATCAAGAATCATCGAGCTTTTCCCACTGATGAATCCGCCCTCAAAGTTGTTTATCTCGCGATGCACAACGTTGCGAAGAAGTGGACGATGCCGATTCACGATTGGAAGCCTGCACTCAATCGATTTGCGATTGAATTTGGCGATCGTTTAAATTGCTAAATCTGATCCTTGACACAAAACTATTGACATACCCGAAACTGCCACACAAGCTTTGCAACAGTCCAATTTACCCACTCACATTACAACTCAGAAGAATTGGGATCAGTGGTTGCTTGCTCAACTTTTACAAAATTATTCTGTCGATCGACATTCTAAAATTCTAGACCTCGGTTGCGGAGATTATTGCACGCTCGAATTTCTAGCAGCACTTGGGTATACCAATCTGCATGGAATTGATCTAACGATTAAAGCTGTCGAGTCTTCTGCTTATCAACTTTATGAGAGAGATATTACTGCAACCTCTTTTTCGGATAGTTCGATCGATGTTGCTGTTAGTATCTCTGTGATCGAGCATGGTGTTAATTTGAATGATTTTTTTCAAGAAGCTTATCGAATTTTGAAACCGGGTGGACTGTTGTTTGTGACTACCGATTATTGGCAGAATAAAATCTCGATCGAGGATTCTATTCAGCCATTTGGATTGTCTTGGACGGTCTTTTCAAGTAGCGAAATTGAAACTGCGATCGAGCTTGCTCAAGCTAATGGATTTCTTTTGCCTGAGAATTCTGAAATTCCAGCTTGTACAGATACAACCGTTACTTGGTACAAGAAGGACTATACATTCCTTGCATTGACTTTTCAAAAGCCGCAATTTCCAGAGATGGCTACACCTACTATGTGAGTGAAGGTGTTAGTGTGTCTAGAAGCTCTGAGTTTTATCTTGGTAGGCGCAAGGAATTGACATTCATTAAGGGGTGTGCGAGATTTTGTACAGCCCAGATCGCTTTTGATAACTGGGTTATAGACGATGTGCGAATTGAATGATTTGATACTTCTCAATCTTGCTAGATCATTGTCGATCGCGATCGGAGAACTGTTGAATGACCACGCTTTTGAAGCCTTCAGTTGAATCAAAGAGTCGATACATTCCTCAAAATCACCGTAAAATTCTTTGTGTTTTTCCGACTTATAGTCGATCGTTTGGCACATTTCATCATGCGTTTAAGCTGAAAGGCGTGAAGGCTTTTATGCCACCTCAAGGATTGCTGATTGTTGCAGCTTATTTGCCCCAAGAGTGGGAGGTAAGATTTGTTGATGAGAATGTTCGTGCTGCGACTGCTGCGGATTATCGCTGGGCGGATGTTGTGATTGTTAGCGGGATGCACATTCAACGACCGCAGATTCAACAGATTAATGAATTGGCGCATCGGGCTGGAAAGATTACAGTGCTAGGTGGCCCTTCGGTTTCGGGTTGTCCGGAGTACTATCCGGATTTTGATATTTTGCATTTGGGAGAGCTTGGAGATGCCAGCGATCGCATGATCGAATATTTGGATCAACACCGTGAGCGACCGAGTGAGCAAATTCGATTTGAAACTATCGATCGCTTACCTTTGTCTGAGTTTCCAACTCCGGCTTATCATCAGTTGGATTTGAATCAATACTTTTTAGCTAACATTCAGTTTTCGAGTGGTTGTCCGTATCAATGCGAGTTCTGTGATATTCCAGCGTTGTATGGGCGGAATCCTCGATTGAAGTCGCCTGAACAGGTTCTGCGCGAATTGGATGCAATGCTGGAGGCGGGAAATCCGGGAGCAGTTTATTTTGTGGATGATAACTTTGTCGGGAATCGTAA